>NZ_DBHKZA010000011.1:48066-61135 GCF_057314935.1 Achromobacter sp. | reverse complement strand
ACCCGCGAGTACAAGTATGGCTTCGGCTCGCCGGCGTTCAGCGTGTTGCGCACCGGCGCCGGCGACCTGTCGCTGCTGGCCGGGCGCGACGTGGGCATGGCCTCGCTGTACGGCGTGTACACCGCGGGCACGCCATCGTCGCTGGGCGCGGCCGACGCGCGCTTCAACCTGCCGCGCGGCTACGATAGCAAGACCGGCCCGTTGGGATTGATCCAGATGGACGGCAAGTACGACGCCGCCCTGGCGGCCTACCAGGCCTGGTACCCCGACCAGGGCGGCAACCTGGTCGTGCAGGCCGGGCGCGACATCTATGGCGATGCGCTGGGTTCGAACGCCGACAACGGCGTGGTGGTCGACTATTCGTCCGCCCGCGCGCGTTATGCCAGCACGATGACCGGTACCTGGCTCTGGCGCCAGGGCAGCATCGGCACCCCGGGCGTGGCCGACATCGCGCCCAGTTGGTGGATCAACTTCGGCGCCTATGCGGTCGAGGGCGCCATCGGCGGCGGCAACCGTGAGCCCAGGCTGGTCGGCTTTACCGGGTTCGGCACGCTGGGGGGCGGCAACCTCAGCATCGCTGCGGGGCGCGACGCCGGCATTCGCGATGCGCGCGGCGATGCTGCTCGGTACGTCAACGGCGTGGAACCGCGCTCGCAGGGTTTGACTGCCGCGGTCGGCAGCACCGGCCGGGTGGTCGATGGCAATGTCGTGCTGACGGGCGGCGGCGACCTCGACCTGCGCATCGGCGGTAGCCTCAATCCGGCATTGAACGCCACCCAACTGGATGCGATGGGGCCGTATACCGGCGGCACCGACCACCTGGACCTGAACGGCGTGCTGGTCAACCTGCGGGGCCGGCTGGCCGTGTCGGCCGGCCAGTTGGGCGGCATGGAACTGCGCTACGGCGACGGCGCGGGCCTGCGCGCCAAGGATCCCTTTGCCGTGGCGTCAGCCCGGCCCATGGGCGGCCCGAGGCTGGTGTTGGGCGACGCGGTGGCGTGGATCGATACGCGCTCGGACCTGGTGCTGGGCGGCGTCAGCGACCCGGGGCGTGTCACGCAGGTCAACTCCAGCCCTTACCAGCGCAGTGGCGACGCGCAACCCGTGACCGGCGGCGGCAATGGCTGGTTCACGTTGTGGACGCCGACCACGGCTATCAATCTGTTTTCGGCGGGCGGCAACCTGACGCCGATGACCGTCAGCAACAGCCGGTTTTCGGGCGACGAACTGAACCCGGAATATACGCATATCGGCGCGGCGGGCCGCAGCTACTACGTCTATCCGTCGATCCTGCGCGCCGTGGCGGCCAATGGCAACATCATGCTCGCCGACAATGCCGCGGACCAGGGCAACCCGGTGCTCCTGCTGGCGCCGTCGGCGAACGGCCAGCTGGAAATGCTGGCGGGCCGTTCCATCCTGGCGCAGAACGCGTACACCGTGTCGATGTCGTCCGCCGACGCGCCGTTGCCCACGCCGCTGCGCCCGGCCTTCAGCGCGTTCTCGACCGATATTTACGGCAATCCCATCCTGACCAACACCAGCGGGGAAGGGGTGCTGCGAGGAGCCGCGTGGTATGGCAAGCCGCTCTTCACGTTCGGACCCGGCACGCCGCTGGATCGTGCGTTGCACGCGGGGGATGACGCCGTCGCCCGTTTCTATGCCGTCACCGGCGACGTGGTGGGCCTCAAGAGCGGTTCGGTCGTCGATATGTCGCAGGCCGGCGGTTCGGTCGTTCGCAGCATCGATACCTGGTACGAAGCCGCCATACCCGTATCGGTTCGGGCCGGCCGCGACGTCCTGGGGCTGGACGTCACCGCCGTGCACAACAACGCGCGCGACCTGTCGTTGATCGAGGCCGGCCGCGATATCGTCTATGCCAACGCGCGGGTCGCGGGCCCGGGCACGCTGCTGATGCAGGCGGCTCGCCAACTGCGCCAGGATGACGTGGCCAGCGTGCGCAGCCTGGGCGCCATTGTGCGGGGCGACACCCGGCCTGGCGCTGACTTGGCCGTGCTGGCGGGCGTAGGCACGGCGGGCCCGGATTATGCGGGCTTCCTGGCGCGATATCTCGATGGCTCGCGCGGGTTGCGGGCAGGTGAGGCGTTGGGCCCGAATCCGGACAAGGTTGCGCAGGCCTATGGCGGCGAGCTGACATTGCGCGGTTGGCTGGCCGACGAATTCGGCTATGCCGGCGACGACGGCGGGGCACCGGCCGAACTGGCCCGCCAGCAGGCGCTGCGCGACGCCGATGCCGGCAAGGCCAGGCGCGACCTGGCGGCCGACTTCGAGCTGGATAGCGGCACCTACCTGGTGAACTGGCTGCGCAAGCGCCACGGCTACGCGGGGGGCGAGGAGGGCGCAGGCGCCGCGTTGGCGGCGCTGGCGCCGGCCGAGCGTGGCATCTACGCGCGCCAGTTGTTCTTCGCCGAACTGAAGGAGGGTGGACGCGAGTACAACGACGTTGGCGGCCCGCGCTTCGGCAGCTACCTGCGCGGGCGCCGCGCCATCGCGGCCCTGTTCCCCGATGCCGACTCCGCAGGCACTCCCTTGCGTTATGAGGGCAGCTTCACGATGTATGGCGGCGCGGGCCTGCGCAGCAATTTCGGCGGCAACATCCAGCTGCTGACGCCGGGCGGCCAGCAGGTGCTGGGCGTTGAAGGCGTGGCGCCGCCGGCCAGCGCAGGCGTGGTGACGCAAGGGCAGGGCAATATCCAGCTGTATGCGCAAGGCAGCCTGCTGCTGGGCCAAAGTCGCATCATGACCACGTTCGGCGGCCATATCCAGGCCTGGTCGGCCGAAGGCGACATCAACGCGGGCCGGGGCGCGAAGACGACGGTGTTGTACACGCCGCCGCGGCGCGTGTACGACGCTTATGGCAACGTGACGCTGTCGCCTACCGTGCCTTCCACGGGCGCGGGGATCGGCACGCTGGCACCGGTTCCCGAGGTGCCCGCAGGCGACGTGGACCTGATCGCGCCCCTGGGCACGATCGACGCCGGCGAGGCAGGCATCCGCGTGTCGGGCAACGTCAACGTGGCGGCGCTGCATGTGGTGAACGCGGCCAACATCCAGGTGCAAGGCGACAGCAAGGGCATCCCGATCGCGGTGTCGGTCAACACCAATGCGTTGGCGAGCGCCAGCGCGGCGGCGACGACGGCTTCCTCCGCGGCGCAGGACGTCATGCAGCGCGAGCGGTCGGCGGCGCGCCAGAATCAGCCGTCCGTTTTCAACGTGCAGATCCTTGGCTTCGGCACGGAGCCGCTGCCGGCAGGTAGCGGCGGGGAACCTCCCCCGCCCAAACCGCCAGCGCCGTCGGCGTCCTATGACCCCGGCAGCGCGGTGCGGGTCTTGGGGCTGGGCGATCTGCCCGCGCAGGCGCAGCAGCAGCTGACCGAACGCGAGCAAAGCAACCTGGGTCGGCTGTAGCGGAAATGATGAATCCGATATCGACCGTAAGCCGGCGGCTGGCTCCCGCCTTGCCGCCCTGGCGCGAGGGCGAAGCGTGGCGCGCGCCGCGTCCCCGGGCGCGGCCTGCGCCGCAAGGGGCGAGGCATGACGAAGCGTCTGCGTCCAGGCCCGCGCTTGCGGGCCCGGACGCAGGCACCGACACGGCGGCGCGCTTGCGTGCGCATCTAAGCGGCAGTTACGCGGCGCTGCACGGCCGGCTTGTGCGGCGGTTCGGCTGCGCCGACCTGGCGCGCGAATGCCTGCACGACACGTGGCTACGGTTGGCGCGGCCCGTGGCCGCCGAGGTGCGGCAAGCGGACGCCTATGTGTTCCGCATGGCCTGTCATCTGGCGATCGACCGCCTGCGCGAGCAGGCCTCTTGGCTGTCGCTGGATGATCCGGACGCGGGGCTGCCCGAGCCAATCGACGAAAGTCCCGGTCCGCAGGCCGTGGCGGAGGGCAGGTCGGCCCTTATGGCGTTGGCGCGGATCATGGAGGGGTTGCCTCGCCGGCAGCTCGCCGTGCTGATTGCCTTGCGGGTAGAGGGGCGCAGCCGCGGTGATGCCGCCGAATGGCTGGGCATGTCGTTGCGGTCCGTGGATACCGCACTGCGCCAGGCGCTGCGGCACTGCGAGCAAGTGGCGGCGCCCGTCCGGTAAGCGGCCTGCGGTCCCTCTGAGATCGCGGGGGGGCCTTGACTTGCAACCGACCAACTAGTAGATTGGTTGCGTTGCGAATGCCCTCGCTACCGCCATTGCATGGCGCGGACGGGTGCCTCGCCCGTCCTTCAGCAAACCAGAGTGGATTCCTATGAGTGTGGCGCTTTCCCCGCGAGCCATCGAGATCGTCGAGCAGACCAAGCTGTTGCTTGCCGCCGGGGGCTATCACGGGTTCAGCTATGCCGATGTGTCCGAACGGGTCCGTATCGGCAAGCCCAGCATTCATCACCATTTTCCGGCCAAGGCGGACCTGGTCCTGACGGTTGTCGCCCAGCATCGCGAACAGGCCCGCGAGGGGTTGGCGGCGCTTGACCAACACGTCCAGGATCCGCTTGCGCGGCTGACGGCCTACACCGATTATTGGGCCACGTGCATCCGCGAGGGCACGATGCCCATGTGCATTTGCGCGATGCTGGCCGCTGAATTGCCCTTGATTCCCCAAGCCGTCGCAGACGAAGTGCGCGCCTATTTCCATGAACTGACCGGATGGCTCGCATCGTTGCTCCAGGCCGGCGTCGCCAAGGGGCAGTTCCATCTGCGCAATAGTGTCCAGGTGGAAGCGCAGGCCTTCATGTCGACCATACACGGCGCGATGCTGACCGCCCGGGCGTTCGGGGACACGGAGGTGTTCGCATCGATCACGCGCGGCGCCATCAAGCAGTTGAGCGTTCCGGCCTGACCGCACCAGGAAGCGCGCCCACGTGGCGCGCCATTTTTTTAACTTGATTACCGATCAACTAGTTGGTTGTTTTATCGAAAGGAACCCTCTTCCATGCCACATCCTATTTCCGCCTTGGGTGCCGCACACACCCTCATCAGCCTCGTGCCCGCCACCGTAGGCCTGTACAGCTTTGCGCGGTATCGCGGGATCGACAGCGCCACGCGAACCGGCAAGATCTATCTGGTCGGGCTGCTCGTGGCCGTGCTCACCTCGTTCGGCCTATCCAGCTCCGGCGGGTTCAACGCGGGGCATGCCCTGGGCATTCTGGCGCTGCTCTCGGTCGCGGGCGCGCTGCTTGCACCGCGGCTGCCATGGCTGTCCCGGGCGCATCCCTATCTGTCGCAGCTGGGCTTTTCCTTCAGCTTCTTCCTGATGTGGGTGCCCGGGATCGCGGAGACGCTCACGCGCCTGCCGGTGTCTCACCCGCTTGCCGAGGGGCCGCAATCCCCCCTGGTGCGCGGCGCCCTGGCCACGTGGTTCGCGCTGTTCCTGGTGGGTTGTGCGACGCAGTTGCTGTGGATCCGTTCGCAACGGCGCGCCCAGAGGGCCCCGGCTCGGCTTTCGTAGCCGTCATTGCGTCATCACCGGGACGTCGTGCAGTCCGGCGCGACCAGCCAAGGAGTTGCCATGAATGCCAGAGCCATTGATCCGATGGGCACCGCCCGGATTGACGATGTCCGGGACCCTTACCGCGCCGAACGGCTGCGTGCTCAGATGCGCGCCGACCGTGTGGCGCGTCCGCAGGCACCGCCGTTCGCGGGCATCCAGGCTGCGCGCCCACCAGCTGTGCCGACGGGGGGCGCGCCCCAAAAGCCGGTCATCGTCAGGAAGGACGATCGGGATCAATCTGTGAATCCGCTGCGCGACCAATACGCGGCGCACTGTCTGATGCACGCCATCGAGGCCTTCCATGACCAGCAGGCCAAGTTGGAGGCGCAAGCGCTGGCCGGCAATCAGGCGTTAAAGGACGAACAGGTCGAGCAGCAAGCGCGCGCGGAGGCGGCCAATGACCTCGGCACGATCCAGGGCCTGCTGCCGCTACAGCCGTATCGCGTCGTGGCGGGGGTTCCGCCGATCATGGTGCAGCAGGTGGCCGCCGTGTCAGGCGCTGCACCGCTAGTCGTGGGCCCGGTGGCCCATGCCGCGCCGTTGCGCAACGCCACGGACGACGCGCTCAGCACCCACGCAAGCACGCGCGACCGTGCGCGCCGCCCGCGCAAAGAGGGCGCCTGACGCACTGATTTCAATCTTCCAGATACGCTTGCCCGCCGGGCTTCAGATAAGGCGTCAGCGCCTGGAACGGCACGGTGGCGTGCGTGCCCAGGCAAGCCCCTGATGCATGGCCCACGCCGGTCACCGACAGGCTTAGCGCGCCCGGCGTCTGCGCGCCCAGGGCCAGATACTGCGGCCAGAGATCCGCGCAGTCTTCCAGGTTGGGATGCTGATCGGCGCGGTCTTCTGGCGGCGCAGCCTTGACCACCTGGTTCACCACCGCAAGCAATGCGGGGCTGGCTTGCCGGCCGAAGCTGCGCTTGCCCGCCACGTAAGCGTCGAACACGCGATTCCAGTCCAGGTATTCGCCGCGCAGCAGGTCGAAGGTATACGGTTCGAAATGGTTGTCGGGATGCGCGCCGCCGCAGTCCAGGCTGCCCGCTTCGGTTACCGTCATGAGCGCGCGCGACAGCCACGTGACGTTCACGTTTTCCTCGTCGAATCCGCCCAATGTGCCCGTGCCGGAATTCGTGGTGGTGTAGGCGGACGCCATGCATGCCAATGCCCCCAGGCTCTTGCGCCAGTGGCGTTGCTCCAGCAGGTGGTTGACGCGCTGCATGACCTGCGGGTCGGGATGCCGGCTTAGCCGGGGGTAGGGGAATTTGGTGCGCGGGTCCACCCACATGCGATAGGCCACCGTGCCGTTGCCGATGTCCTTGCCTACCGGTTGCGCGTGGCCTGCAAGCTTCAACGTTTCGTAGGGCGCACGCTTGGCGTCGATTCCCGCCTTGATATCGACGTCGCCAAGATCAACCTGCGCGGCCCGCACGGCGTTGCCGTCGCGCTCAAGCTGCTCGGTGTCGTACTCGGCGACCCGCTGCAAGTCGAAGCGGCGCTGTTTGCCGGTGCGGGAGTCAGTCCAATCCCCGCGAAAGCCCTTGGCGTCGCGCACACCCCGCCAGCTTGCGGCGCGATCGGCCGGGCCGATCAGGGCATTGGACGAGGACGGCGGTTGCGCCGGGTGCAGCCTGGGCTCGAACAGCGCGTCCAGCGTACCGCGCAACGGAATATCGACGCCGTTCCTGGCGTAGAAGTAGCGTCCGCTCAACCTCCCATCGACGCCGGCTTCGTTGTCCAATTCCAGCACGATCTCGCCGGCGCCTTGCAGGGCTCCCTTGTAGACGGTCCGCTGGGCTGCTTGGGCGTCCAGGCAGGTCAGCGACAGGGCGGCCAGCGCCACGGCGCCCAGGCGCGAACGATGATGCTGACCGGCCAGTGTGGACACCTGAACGGACATCTGCCTGTTCGCCGTGGAGATTGAGGTCCGGCCGGTCATGGGGGCTTTTCCTGCGCTTGCTATTTCGGGCGCGTCGCCGAAATGGCCTTGAGCTGCGCGCAGGTCTTTTCCTTATCCGCCGCGCTCAGCGAACCCAGCTGCCCCTTGGTCGCGGTGTATGACTGCGAGAACGCGGTGTCGAAGTCCGCGGCAGCCATGCCTTGTGCGCCTGCTGCCGTCTTCTGCTGTTGCTTCTTCTGGTCCAGCTGCGCCGTCGTATAGGCATTGCAGTACTCGGCGGCCGCATGCATCTGGCCGCTCAGGGCGGCCAGGCTGGGCATCTGGCCTGGAACGCCCTGTTGAGCCAAGGCGGCGCCGCTGCTGAAGGTCAGGGCGGCAGCCACCAGGGCGGCCTTCTGGCCGCGTGAGGCCACGGTGCAAACTTGCTTGAAAATCGGCAATTCAAGTCTCCCACTCGATAAAGGAATCAGGCCGCGCGCCGCGCCGCCCGAAGGCCGCAAGCGCCGCGGCAACACGTCTCGCCGCGCACCGCCGGCGAGTGTGCTGCGGATGCAGCGCGAGCACTATGCCCGGGTCGTTGTTATACGCTTATGAATCGATGAAACAAAGTATTTCTTCCGCAGTGCGTGGAGGTCAAGCTTTCGCATGTTGGCTTGCGGCCTGTTGTCCGGCGATCCAAGGCGCGTGGCAGAACGTGGATTCTCGCCGACAAGGCGGCGGCCACCAGCTGTTCACAATTTGACGCAAATCCAGGTCAAGGCGTGACCCATGGCGCGGGGTCGACGCCGGTGCCCTGCGGGGCCTACAGCGCAGGCTTGAGCACCATCAGGAAATACACCGCCACCATGGCCAGGAAGGCCGGGTAGCCCAGGCGTTCCCACCATTGCGCAAAGTGCCAGTAGCGCGCAGGCAGCGCGGTCTCGCCCGCGGCGTGGGTAGCGGCCGCCATTTTGGCCATTTCGTACTGCAGCCACACGACCGGCAGCCAGCACACGCCTGCCAGCAGATACAGCATGATCGACAGGGTGACCCACGGCGTCGTCCATTGCCAGCCGGCGGCGTGCGCCAGCCACAATCCCGACAGGGGCTGGAAGACCACGGCCGGCGTGGTGAACCACAGGTCGGCTCGAACCACCAGTTTCGAGACGGCGGCGATCGCCGGAATGGAGCCCGTCCGGTTGGCGAAGAACAGATAGAACGCCGTGCCGAAGCCGGTGCCCACCAGCAGCACCGATGAAAGGATGTGCAGGGTCTTGACCGTCAGGTACAGGTTCATGGCTTCGTTTCCTCGGTAAGCAGAATGAATAGCAGCGCGACGACGGCGACGTTTTTCAGGACGGGCCCGAAAGGGTGCAGCAGGTATTCGGGCAAGGCCACGGCGATGATGGCCGTGTACGCCACGACCAGGGCAAGCTGCGCGGCCCACAGGCGTCGGCCAGGCCGCCAGAGCGTGGCGATGCCCAGTACGAAATCCAGCCCCGCGGCCAGGTACAACGCCGCCTGCGCGGCGGCGCCGTGCAGGCCGACGGGTTCCAGCAACGCCAGGCTGCCGGCCACGGGATAGAGAAAGGCGCTGCACACGGCCGTCCACAACCAGATCAGCGCCAGCGCGCCGCGCAGCAGGCCGGGGCGCCAGGCAGCCAGCGCCTGATGGCGCAGTGGCAGCGCGTCGGAAGGGCCGATAAAGGATTCGATGCCGTCAGGCGCGCGACCCAGCGCCCGGGTCGTAGTCATGGCATCGGCCGTATTGCCTGCGCGCAGCATCCGCCAGGTGTCGCGCGTCAGCAATGACCCCGGCAGCCGGTTCAGCAATATCGCGGCGCCCGACACCAGCCATGCCGGCACGGGCACCTGCCATGCCGGGGCGAACCCCATCGAATTCCGGTAGACCGCCAGCATCTGGCGGAACTCGACCTCGGTGCCGCCGACCAGGTTCAGGACGGCGGGACCGTGAGGATCACCGCGCAGCAGCCGGGCGACGACCTCGGCCAATTCTTCCACCCGCATCGGACGCAGCCGTTGACGTCCGCCCGCAGGCAGCGGGTGCACCGGTATGGACGCCAATGCCCGGAAGAACCGGGCCGAGGCCCCTTGTTCGCCATAGACCAGCGCCGGCCGCAGGATGTGGTGCGCAACGGGCAGCGACCGCAGGTGATCATCGGCTGCGCGCTTGCTTTGGAAGTAGGGCGTATCGCCATGCTCGGCGCCCAGCGCCGACAGTTGCACGATGCGCCGGACGCCCGCAAGGCGGGCGGCGTCGAACAACGCGATCGGCGCGCGGCGGTGGACGCGGTCGAACGTGGCGCCCGCCTTTTCGATCAGGATGCCCACGGCGTTGACCACCACATGGATGCCGCGCAGCCGATCCGCCCATGCGGCCGGGTCGGTGTCCGCCATGTAGTCAATGGCGATCTCGTCCGGCCGCGTCGCCACGCGCACGCCTTTCAGCACGCGATGGCCATCGCGTGCCAGGGCATCGCAAAAGGCCTGGCCGACAAAACCGTGGGCGCCGCACACCAGGATATTCATGCCGTTGCCTTCTTGGGTAAGCCGTTCATGGTTGGCGTCGCTATTCTTTTATTTCTGCAATTTCTGTACAGACAGAAATTTCTGGGTAAAAAAAGGGCGCGGCGCAAGGCCCGCCCGGGAGCATCACGACTTGGTACGCCGCATGGTCTTGCTGATTTTGGCGCCCATGCCCAGTGTCTTCATCAAGGTCTCGGGCTTCATGCGCAGCATCTCATCGGACCAGGTGGTCAGGATTTCCAGGAATTCCAGCGTCTCGCGCACCCGTTGTTCGGTGGCGCGGCTTTCGTTTTCGATTTCCGGGCTGGCCAGGCTGTCGCGCAGCATGGTCAGCGTGGGGTCGATTTCGCGTTGCCGCCGGCCTTCGACGATGAGCTTGAACAGCTCCCAGATATCGGTCGAGGTTTCAAAGTGGTCGCGGCGGTCTTCCATCACGTGCACCACCCGGGCCAGGCGCCAGGCTTGCAATTCCTTGAGGCTGTTGCTGACGTTCGAGCGCGCAACTCCCAGCGTGTCGGCGATTTCTTCGGCGGGAACGGGGCGGCCCAGCAGATAGAGCAGGGCGTGGATCTGGGCGACGGTGCGGTTCACGCCCCAGCGCGAACCCATTTCGCCCCAGTGCAGGATGAATCGTTCGGCGATCGGAGTCAGTTTCATGGAGCCACTGTAGGAGGTTTCTGTTATTTCTGTCAAGACAGAAATAACAGAAACTAGCGCGTTTGGCGAATGCGGCCGATCACTGCAGAATCCGGGGATTCGTCTTCCCTCGATCCTGCCATGGACACCTTCAACTACATGCGCGCCTTCCGGCGCATCGTCGAACTGGGCAGCCTCGCCAAAGCGGCCGAAGACCTGGACGTGTCGTCCGCCGGCCTCAGCAAGCAGCTCCGTGCGTTGGAAGCCCACCTGGGCGCGGTGCTGATCCAGCGCACCACGCGCAAGATGAGCCTGACCGACACGGGCGCCGCCTACTACGCTGAATGCTGCCGGCTGCTTGATGAGCTGAACGCCCTGGAAAAGTCCGTCAAGCAGCAATCGCGGCGCGTGTCGGGCCGCCTGCGCGTGAACGCGCCCGTCTCCTTCGCCTTGAGCGTGCTGTCGCCGTTGCTGGCGCGCTTCCTGCGCCAGTATCCCGAACTGCGGCTGGACCTGGCCATGGAAGACCGTCTGGTCGATGCGGTGGGCCAGGGCTTTGACGTGTCGATCCGGCTGCGGGCCCAGTTGGACGATTCCTCGCTGATCGCGCGGCGGCTGGCGTCGCTGACGCAAATGCTGTGCGCGGCGCCGTCCTACCTGGACCGGCGCGGCCACCCCGACAGCGTGCAAGCGCTGCGCGGGCATGACCTGCTGAGCTACACCCTCGCCGATAGCCCTGGCGCCTTCCCCGACGGGGAGACCGGCCAGCCGCCAGACCTGCCTGCCGGCCCCTCACACGTCCAGGTCAACAACAGCCTGATGCTGCGCGACCTGCTTGAGGCGGGGTTGGGCATCGGCGCGTTGCCCTCGTTCCTGGCCGCGCCCGCCATCGCCGCCGGCACGCTCGCGCACGTGCTGCCGGACCTGCCCGCCGCGCCCCGCTACGTGTACGCCGTCTACCCAACCAGCCGCCACCTGCAGCCCAAGGTAAAGGCCTTTGTGGACTTCCTGGCCGACCACCTGCCGGCGGCCATGCAGGGCGATTGTTGACGCCCAGCGAATAAAGACCTGCCGGCAAGCACCTTACTCGCACGGCGTCGCCTCCGTAAGCTGGCGTCCATCGAAACGAGAACGCACAAGGTGCATCATGACTGTCCGCTATACCCGCAAACTCCTCGGCCTGGCGTTGGGCGCCGCCCTCAGCTTCAACGTCCTGGCGCAGGGTGCACCGTCCCGCGCGCCGGCTTCCGGCCAGGAAGTGGGCATCAGCCCATGGGGGCCTGACGATGAAATCGGCCGCCTCAATCTCATCACTGCCGAATCGCGCGCCGCCGTCATGTCGCGGGTGGCGGGCGGCAAGGTCTACGATCTGGCCACGGAGTACTACGTGGGCATGCCCAGCTGGCAGGACGCCGGCGATCCGCACTACCAATTCTGGATGACCCACACGCCGCGCGGCACCGAAGTCGACGATCCGATGGGCGTGGGCCAGGACATGAACGCGATGCGCAGCTACACCGGCACCGCGTTCTCGATGTATAGCCACACCGGCACGCACATTGATGCGCTCAATCATTTCGGCATCCACGGCAAGATCTGGAATGGCTTCCGTGCCGACGAGCATCTGGGCGACCGGGGCTGGAAGCGCACCGGCATCGAGAAGTTTCCGCCGCTGGTGGCGCGCGGCGTCCTGATCGACGTGGCCGCGCTCAAGGGCGTGGACATGTTGCCGGACCAGTACCGCATCACCCGGCAGGATCTGAAGGCCGCGCTGGCGCGCCAAAAGACCGCGCTGCACCAGGGCGACATCGTGCTGATCCGCACCGGCCGCATGAAGCTGTACAACGACCCGGCCGCCTACATGGCCAAGCCGCCGGGCATGGGTCTGGACGCGGCCCGATACCTGGTGGAGGAAGGAGGCGCCATGATCCTGGGCGCGGACAACCTCAGTTTCGAGACCTTCCCGTCCGAGGTGTCCGACGACTATGTTCCGCTGCACACCTATCTGCTGGCGCAGCAAGGCGTGCCCATCATCGAACTGGCGGCGCTGGACGAGTTGTCCCGCGACCAGGTCTATGAGTTCGCCTTCATCGGCGGGCCGCTGAAGATCCGCGGCGGCGACGCGGCGCCGCTGCGTCCGGTCGCGATGCCCCTACGCTAGCCGCGGCGCCGCTATACCGGCCGTGACAGGGACGGTGGCGGGGTGGCCTCGGCCTCGTCGCGCGCTTCGAGTTCATTGCCCAGCACCTCGGCCGAATCCTCGCCGCCGGCTTCCGGTTTCAGGCGGCGGCGCGTGTGCCCGGCGGCGCGCGCGTCCTCGCCCTCGTCGGGGCGTTCGGCCTGCAGCGTCACGTTCGCCGGTGGCGCATAGCCACGCTTGTCCTGCCCGAAGTACACCACCGTGTGCGGATACGGCAGCTCGATGCCGGCCGCGTCGAAGTGCTTCTTCAACAGCCGGTTGTAGCCGCGCTGCACGGCCCATTGCATGCCGGGCGTGGTCTTGATCAGGAT
>NZ_DBHKZA010000011.1:19820-47966 GCF_057314935.1 Achromobacter sp. | reverse complement strand
ACGCCCGCGACTTGCACCACGTCGTTCTCGTTCATGCCGTTCTCAAGCTGGATGAAGACGCCAGTAATGATGTCCTGCACCAGCTTTTGCGCGCCGAAGCCGATGGCCAGGCCCACCACGCCGGCGCCGGCGATCAGCGGCCCCACGTCGATGCCTATCTGCGACAGCAGCACCATCAGCGTCATCGCGACGATCACGATCAGCGCGGCATTGCGGAACAGCGCCAGCAGGGTGCGCTCGCGCGCGCTGGGCATGCCCCGTCCTTCCCGTTGGCTCAGGCGGTGTTCGATGATGCTGGCGATCACGGTCCACGCCAACGCCGCGATCAGCAGCACGATGACGATGTTCAGCACGACCTTGATGGCCGCTCCGCCGGCGTCTGAAGCCAGCCAGCGCGACAGGTCGAACGCGTGCCACGCATCCAGGATCAGCAGCACCACGACGATGCGGATGATCCAGCCGACCACTTTCAGGATGGCCGGGACGTAGGCGTTGACGCGCGCCTCCAGCAGCGGCAAGCGCCGCCGCAGGTCGTCCGACAATTGGATCGGCTTGGCCAGCACCGCGTTCAGCAGCAGGATCAGCAGGCTGCCTACGCCGATGACCAGCAGCGTCTGCGCGGTGGCGCGCGCCATGAAGGGCAGTGCGTTGGTGGGATCGATCTGGCTGACTACCAGCAGGATGGTGAAGTAGCCGATGCCCAGCACGTGCCACACGCGCGATAGGAAATGCAGCCGCGATCCCACGAACGTGGCCGCGCCGGCGGCGTGGCGGTTCAGGCGTTCCCGCACCGACTGGCGGTTCTGCCAGATGACGCGCACCGCGTACCCGTACACCGCCAGCATGATGACCATGCTGGCCAACCGGCCGAGTGCCGGCGACAGCGCTGCCGCCATCACGGGGCCGACCAGCAGCGTGCCGTACCCAGCCGCCGCGACGACGCGCACCAGCCAGGCGTTCCAGTACTTGGCCAAATCGTCGGACATCGGCAAGAGGCGCAGATGCGGGTGCCTTACGGCGAATACCGTGCGGACCGCCACCTTCACGATCTCCACAGACACAAAGGCCCGCAGGAATACTGCGGCCAGCGTGTCCAGCGTGCCGCGCCCCGGTGTGGTCCACAGGGCGGCGGCACCGCCCGCCATGGCGGCGAGCAGCACGACGCCCACGTCGATCGCCAGGGCGCCGACGATGGCGCCGGCGCGCTGGTACAGCACGCGCATCGATGCCGGCGCGCCGCGTACCGGCGGCGAATCGGATGCAGCGCCGGCGCGCGACGCATCGGATTCCGGTCCGTGCTCGGCCACCCAGCGGTCGATGCGCGTGTAGATGCGCATGGCGATCAATCGCAGCACCAGGAAGGCGATGATCGTGGCGATGGCAGCCAGCGTCAGGGGCAGCAAGGCAGTGCTTGCGGTACCGGAATCCATCCGCAGGCTGCGGCCCGATGCCAGCGCGCGCATGTCGTCTACGCCCTGGCCCATGTCGGCGGCCACGCCTGTCAGGAAGCGCTGCACGCCGTCGGCAACGCGTTCCTGAAGGCCAGGCTCTGCCGGCTTTTTGTCGTGCCCGGCGGCGCCAGCCGGGCCGGACGGCGCCTGCTTGACGCCGGCCGACTGCGCGCGCAACTCGTCCACCAGCGCCTTGCGGGCCTCGGGATTGTCCAGCAGGTCGGCGAGTGCCGCAGGGGTGAGCGCGGCCGGTGTCTGTGCGGTAGAGGAAGCGGCCGGCTCCGGCGCAGGCAGCGGCACGGCGGCCAGGGCGGCGGCTTGCCAGACGAACGACAGGCAACTCAGCATCGCCGCCAGCAGCAAGGCCGCCAGCCAGGGTCTCTCTCGTCGGTGCCGCCAGAAGGTGGCGGCAGGGGTGCGGGGCGGGAAAGAAATCGATGCTGTCGTTGCGAGTCTAACCACTAATAAATCTCCTCTACGATCAAGGCAAAAAACGAGGCGCGCGATCGCGGTCGCAACGCCGCTAGTGGTTAGATGATAAAGCCCCGGGGTTTTTCGGGCTCGCGCCGCCGCCAGGCCGGCCGGCGGCGCGTTGGCACAGTTAGCTCTTGCGAGCGGTCAGCCACTGCGCGGGTTGCAGCGCCCGGCCGACGATACGCACTTCACCGATGCTCCCGAAAAAACCGTCTGCCCGCGCGCCATCCCACGAACCGGCGCCGATCACCCAGGGCATATCGGCCGCAAGTGTCGCCAGCCCCGGCGCGTCTGATGTGTTGCGCAGTACCGGCGCGCCTTCGACGTACAGGATGGTCTCGTGCGTGGTGTTGTCGTTCACCACGGCGACGTGCATCCATTTGTCGGCGATGATCTCGCCCGACCAGTTGGCTTTCGCGTCGCGCGTGCCGGTACGTTCAGGCACCACTTCCCACTGAATCTCGCGCAGGCTGGACACCGCGAACAGCAGCGGCGGCGATTCCGGATCTCCACCGGAAAAGCCTGGCAGATTGCCGCGCTTGCCGTCGCGCGTCATGATGTTCATCCACGCGTTGCGGGATGCGGTCCAGTCGCGGTCGATCTTGATGAAGGCCTCGACGGTGTAGCCGTTGGGCACCGTTTCGGCATTCAGCACGGCCGCCGTGTCGGTGATGAAGTAGCTCATGCGGGCGGTGTTCTTGTCGGTATTCAAGAACCGCACGGATCCGGGTGCAGCCGACAGGTAGTGGTGGTCGTTGGACCAGACCACGTCGCCCAGTTGCGCGCCGGCCACGCCGTCGACGTTCAGCGCGGCGCGGCGGACAGGGTTCAAGCCGGTGCGGTCGGCAACCACCTCGCCCACCTGCACCGGCTGGCCGTTGGCGCCGCCAAAGAAGCGCCAGTGCGCCAAGGTGTCCGGCACCTGCGGATAATCTTCGCTGTCTGCAGCGGGCTTTTGCTCGGTAGCGGCCGGATCGGTGTAGTTGGCGAGGATCAGGGCGCGCGCCTGGTCGACCAGCGCGGTGTGCGACGGTTCCGCCGCCTTGAAGTCCTTGTTGAAGCCGCCAAAGCGCTTGGCGAAATCCATCTTGATGGTGAACTGCTCGTTGGCGCCGGTCAGGACCGCCTGGTCGAATGCGTTGAGGGTGTTCTTCGGCTTTTGCGGCACCCACGGCGAGAACGACAGCACCCGGATCTCGTTGTTGCTGAGGTCGAATTCGTACAGGCGCATCAGGCCATTGCCGCCCTGGTATGCCATCTGGTAGTCCACCACCATTTCCTCGACCGGGTTGCCAAAGGCATTGGTCTTGGTCAGGTGCGCGGCGCCGTGATAGTGGCCGTTGAGGGTCATGAAGATCTGATCGTTGTCGCGGATCAGCTTGTCCCACAGCATCAGGCCGTACGGCACTTCCAACGGCGTGACGCCGTCCTTGTCGATGTTGAGCAGTTGGTGGTTGACGAGGATGACCGGCAGCGACGGGTTGGCGCGGATGACCTGGTTGGCCCAGGTCAACGCTGCGTCGGAAATGCGCCAAGACAATGACAGCACCATGAACTTCTGGCCTTCGGCCTGGAACACGTGGTATTCGTGAAAGCCGCTGGGATCGCGCCCGCCGAAGGTCGCCTGTTTTTTGGCACGGTCCGCGCCGAAGGTCTGCAGATAGGGTTCCACGGCCAGGTTGCGCTGGGCATCAGTGGCGCTCGCTTGGCTGCTGGCGTCCACATAGTCGCGGTCCAGGATCACGTCGTGGTTGCCGGCCAGGATGGAGTAGGGCACCTTGGCGTCTTCCAGGATCGTCATGGCCGCATCGGCCACCTTCCATTGGTCCGGCTTGCCCTGCTGGTCGACTACGTCGCCCAGATGGATCAGGAACGGAATGCTCAGGGATTTGGCGTGGTCGGCGACCCATTGCGTCTGGGCCTTGTACGGTTCGCTGCCGTACTTGCGCATGAACTGCTGGTTTTCGGCATCGGTCGCGTAGCGGGAATAGAACTGCGTGTCAGGCAGCACCGCTACCGCGAAGCTCGACACGTTGGCGGGCTGAGGCTGCGGCTGCGGTTCCGGCTGGGGTTGCGGCGCGGGCGTATCGGGCGCCGGGCTGTCCTCGTCGTCGTCGCTGGAGCATGCCGACAGCAAAAATGAACCGCCTACCGGCAACAGCGTGGCGCCGAAGCCGGCCTTGAGCAGGCTGCGGCGGCGCGGGTCCGCGGCCGCCGGCAGGGTGGAAGGTGTCTCGGCAATGTCATGTTTGCCGTCGTGCTTGTCATGCGCCATCTGTGCCGCCCGTCTGAAAAAGTGGGAAGCTTAGAAACGCAGAATGACGGGATGATGAATGCGGGTATGCCTGCCGCGCATCCACAGCGGGTCATATACTTTGCGCCTGCGATGCGGCGGTATTCGAGCGGCGGGCCTGCGCAACGCCACCCCGGCCGCCCCGGCACCTGCCGAGTCATTCGGGATGTGTCTTCGCGCCGTCGGGTGCTGACTTCGATTCGGGAGAGAGGGATATGGTACGCATGGACAAGGCGTGGGCGTTCGGGCGATCCCAAGGCAGGCTGGCCGTCACGTTGGCCCTCGTTGGCTTGCTGAGCGGATGTTCCTTGTCTTCCGGATTGTGCGACACATTTGGTCCAAGCAAGCGCGCGTCGATCGCCATTCCTCAGGGCGCTTCGGTCGAAGAGGTCTTTGCCTGCATCGATCAGGAGACCGTCGGCAACGCAGAGCGTGGCAGCTTGTTTGATAGCGGCTACGCCATCCGGGATGCCAGGACAGGCGTGCTCGAGACCGAGCACTACGGCTCCAGCAATGTGACGGGCTTGCGGTTCCGGGCCGACGTCTCGCAGAAAGCCTCCACGCTGGATCTTTCGTTGCGAGGCGCTGGCGCCTACTGCACCGATCTTGGCGTAGACAAGGAAATGGCGCGACTGAAGACAGACGTGGCGCGTTGCCTGCAACGTTGAGGGCAACGCCAGGCGGGGCCGAGACCATTGAAGCCCAGCCGGTTGTCGCGCTGATTGCGTCGGCCTCTTGCAGGGCAGCAGGCGACACGGCCTGTTGCCCCGGCCTCACGTTCAACCGTACTCCAGCTGATAGAAATGCTGGCTGGCGATGAGCGTCGCCCCGCAAGAGGTGCGCATGCCTTCCAGCGCGGTCATGCGGTCCGAGCTGACGTTTTGCACCCCTTCGACGATGGTGTGGGTGTCGCCGCATTTGGGGCAGGTGACGCGGTCGCCGACGCGCGCCATGGGTTGGCCGAAGATGACGACGGTTTCATCGCCGGTCACGACGACGCCGCCGTGCGACGTTTTGTCGCCCTTGCGGATGACGGAGCGTTGGGACATGGGTGGGCGCGAGATATTTGTTTACAGATACGTGCCGTCCGGCGCCAGCCGGGCCGGGCCGACGACGAAGGTGCCATCGGGCGCCATGCGCACGGGCCCGCCGCCACCCTTGTAGCTGCCGTCGGGCGCGCGCTGCGGGGTGCCGGCGACATAGGTGCCGTCCGGGGCTCGGGTGATCGGGCCTTCTCCGCCCACGTAGCTGCCGTCCGGGGCGCGCCGGGGGGTGCCGGAGATGAAGTGCCCGTCGGGCAGCATACGGATCGATTTCTTCGTCATGAAGGCTCCTTGGGTGGAGCGCAAATCATAGCGAAGCATCGTGATGCGCCTTGTAATAGGACGTGTCATCTTTGAACGTTATACGTAAGCAGATGTGGGATGATTTGCGCCTACGACAGACCTGAGCCTATGACAGACATCAACGCCTTGTTGCAACCGATCCCCGGCGATGCGCCCTGCGGCGTCGACCTGGTGTTTTCGCCCGAGTTTGATGCGATCCGCGAAGCGCGCCGGCACGATGACCCCCAGCTCGACCAGGGCGACTGGGTCATTGATCTGAAAGAGGCCGATTGGCCGGAAGTCGCGCGTATCTGCTCGACGGTGCTGCGCGACCGCAGCAAGGACATCCGCATCGCGTCGTGGCTGGCGGAAGCCTGGGCCAAGACGCGTGGCTTCGCGGGCCTGCGCGACGGCTACCTGCTGATCGACGGGCTCTGCCGGGACTATTGGGAAGGGCTGCACCCGGTACCGGAAGACGGCGACGTGCAGCAGCGCGTGGGCAATCTGGCATGGTTGCTGTCTCGCTCCCAGCAACTGATCGGCGAAATCCCGCTGACGCAGGCCGACGGCGCGCGCTACGGCGCCGTACTCTGGGAGGCCGCGAGCCAGCTTGCCAACGCCGTCAAGCGCACGCCCGACAATGCCAACGAACTGATCCGTGGCAAGCTCACGCTGGACCGCTTCGATGCCGCGCGGCGCGATACGCCGCCCGCGTTCTACTCCGAACTTGATACGCAGCTGGAAGGCTGCGCGCAGGCCTTGGCCCAATTGGAGCGCACGTTGGACGAGCGCCTGGGGGATGAAAGCCCCGCGTTCTCGCGCGTGCGCGATGCGCTGCGCAATGTCACCGAACTCGCGCACCGCTTTGCGCGCGACGCCGGCCTGCTGGTACGCGCCGACCTGGCGCCGGCACAGGCGCCTGCGACGCCTGCCGTTCCCGTCCGTGTGGAGCCCACCTTGCCCGCCGCCGACCATTTCCCTGCCGCCGATCCGACGCCCCATATTGCCGTGGCGCCCGCCGTGCGCGGCCCGATCCAGACGCGCGAACAGGCGCTGGCGCAGCTGCGCGACGTGGCGGATTTCTTCCGGCGCACCGAACCGCATAGTCCGGTTGCCTATCTTGCAGACAAGGCCGCGAGCTGGGGCGAGATGTCCTTGCACCTGTGGTTGCGCACGGTGGTCAAGAACGACGAAACCCTGTCGGGCCTGGAAGAGCTGCTGGGCATCAAGAAGGCCGGCGACGGCAACTGACGGCGTGCCGGCGATGGCAAGGGGCGGTCAGGCCTTGCGTCTGCGCTCCCACGCAAGGCCAATCGCCAAGTCTCAACGAGCCGCGCGGAACTCGATGCGCCGATTCTTGGCGCGTCCTTCCGCCGTGGCGTTGGTCGCCACGGGCTGATCGGGGCCGGCGCCCATGGCCTCGAAGCGCGACACCGGCAATCCCTTATCCACCAGATAATCCCGCACCGCGTCGGCGCGCGCCTGGCTCAGCGCCAGATTGGTGCTGCGGCTGCCCGAACTGTCGGTGTGGCCGATGATCTGGATCTTGTCGGCGCGCAGCTTGGGTACGGCATCGGCCACCCGGTCCAGCAGGTCGCGGCCGCGGGCGGTCAGGCGGGTGCTGCCGGTCTCGAACTCCACCACGCGGTTGCTCAGCAGGTTGTCCAGCACGTCCTGCTCGTCCTTGTCGGCCGACACGCGCAGGCCGTTGACGATCTTGTAGGTGGGATTCAGCGACGTGGCGAACGTGCTGGCGATCTGCTGGCGCGAGGCCTCGTTGTCGACCTCGCCGCGCAGTCGGATCTGCGTGCCGTCGATTTCCAGCTGACCGCGGTTGATCTGCTTGAGCGGGCTGTCCAGCAGCTTGCCGACATGCTGGGACCAGTTCGGCGGGGCCACCACGCCACCCACGTCGATCCGGTCGATCACATTGCCCACGCCATAGACCTTCTGCAGGCGGGCCAGCACGTCGGCCTTGGTGGCCTCGTCGGGCACCGCGCCGCTGGCGACCACCTGGCCGGGTTGGGGAATGACGTTGGCGGGCACCACGGTGGCGGCATCCTGGGCATGGGCCGCGCACGACAGGGCGGCGGCCAGGATGAGGGTAAGCGTACGCATGCCTAGGCTCCGATGAAGACTTCGCGGAACGTCTCCAGCGCCTGGCGCAGGGAGAGCCGCGGTTGATCCAGATAGCTCGACAGCTTGGCCAGGCCGTGGCTGGCGCTGACGTGGTCGCGCACCCAGGGGGCGTCTTCCAGCACGATGTAGTGCTGCGACAAGGTCTGCGGCGTGGACAGCAAGGTGGCCAGCGTCTGCGGGGACGCGCCCCGAAAACCCACCACCAGCCGGTGCTTGCCCGCGATCTGCCCGATGAACATGGCGATCTCGAAATCCGCGCGCGTGAGGAATGGCGCGATCAGCGTCATCCAGTAGGTGGCGACCAGATTGATGTAGAGCGGATCGTCCGGCAACGGCAGCGCCAGGCCGGTGTCCAGCTGCGACGAACCGCTGGACATCACCGGCGCAAGCAGGATGCCCAGCGCCAGCACAATGTCGTGCATGCTGGCGGCGTGGCCGTTGCCGCGCAGCATCGCCTCGACGCGTTCGATCGTCTGCAAGTCGATGAAGGCGTCGAAGCCGTCATCGGCGGCGGTACGGATCTCGCCTTCCAGATCGTTCAGCGTCTGCAGGGCCGGGCCGGGATCGCCCTCGCGCATCAGTTGCGCGGCGGCGGTGCCCATGCGGTTCCACATGCGGCTGAAGGCCAGCGGGCTGCGCGCGATGAAATCCAGCGGGCGGGCGACTTCGACGGACGTCGCGCTGATGAACGGGAAGCGCCGCCCGGACTGGTCGCGGCTGGGCTGCAGATGGCCGGCGATGGCCAGCTTGCCGCGCGAGCCCAGCACGGCAAACGGTACGGGCTGTGCTTCGTCGTAGAGGGTCTTCCAGTGGGGATCCTGGGCCAGGACCTCCATGGTGTTGGCTACCCACGCGTCCAGCGTCGCCATCAGCTGGGGGTGCGAGGTGTTCTTGACGAAGTCGCCACGGGACGGGATCTTGCCGAAGTAGGCCGTACGGAACATGGGAGACTGCGGGTTGCTCATTGCTGCGCTCCGGCAGGCGTCGGGGCGACGGAAGGTTGAGGGGAGGCGCCCGCCACCGATGCGGGAAGGCGCAGGTTGCGCAGGCCTTGGCTGCCCGGCTCGGTGCCGCCGGCGCTGGCCGCTTGCGCGTTGCTGATGATGCGAAGCTTGACCGGCACGGTGATGTTGGACTTGCTCCAGCTCATCTCGAAGCTGCCGTCCGGATTCGGCTTGCGTTGCGACCCGGAGATCAGGCGCTCCAGGCCGAAGCGGCCCGGCTCGTTGACGATCTCGACGACGGTGCCGTCAAACGCGGTGGCCGTGATGCGCGCGCCGGGTGCGCCTTGGGCGTTGGGCCAGACGAAGTTCACCCATTGCGGCGGCGTGTTGCGATAGCGCAGCTGCTGGCCGTCGATCTCGATCGTGTATTCGGTCACGCCGCTTGCAGGCTTGGGCTGGATCTGGAACAGCGTTTGCGGCTGACTGGCCGCGGCCGATCCTGCGGCGCCGCCCGCCAGCGGAGCCACCCACTGCGCGAAGTTGGCGGTGAAGGACGGTTGCAGGTCGATGCCCATGTCGCCCCAGGTGCGCGCGGTCAGGATGTCGCCGCGGCGCACCGTCAGCGGGCCCAGCGTGTCGTTGACGTACTTGGCGATGCTGCCTTGCGGGCCGAACACCTGTCCGATCTCTTCGCCGCTGGCTTCGACGCCAGCCTTGGTGGAGAACGGGTACTTGTCGGCCAAGGTTTGCGTGAAGGGCTGGTAGACCTGCGCGTTCCAGACCTTGTTCAGCTCGGTCTGTGCCGGCTGCATGGCCACGGCGTAACCCTGGATCAACGGGCGGACCAGCAGCGGACGCAGGGTCTCGCGTTGCGCCGGCGTCAGGCCGGCCAGCATTTGTTCGTCGACCAGCTTGAGGGCATCGGCCAGCTCCGAATCCTTGCCTTCCAGCGTCTGCCGCATCAGCAGCAGCGCGCCCGGACCCGGGTCGCCCTGGTTGTTGATCAGGTTGAAGCGTGTGCGGATCTTGGACAGGGCATTCATGTAGTTGCCCAGCAGCGACTGGTTGTCGCGCGTGACCACCAGACGGGCTACGTCGGAGAACTCGCGGCCCACCGGCCCCATCGGGATCTGTTCTCCGCCCGGCGCCACCTCGGTGGGCTTGGGCTGGCCCTGGCGCAGGATCACCCGCTTGAACCAGGCGACGACACCCGTCTGCGCCTGCGAAATACCGGTGTTGATCAACGAGGGGTTGTCCCAGGACGTCTGTTCGTACGTCGTATTGATCAGCTTCACCAACGGCGAATTCTGCGGGTCGCCCAGCCGGTTCATGCCCTGGACCGCCTGGTCGAAGCTCGTGAACGGTTTGATGGTGACCCCGCGCAGCATCTTCTGCCATTCCTGCGCGTATTCGGTCTTGTACATCGTGGCCAGGCTCTTCTGGATCTGCTCCGGGCTGCCTTCCAGCGTCAGATCGTCGCGCGCGTTCACGCCCAGCACCCAGTCGCTGGTCTGCACTTCGCGGCGCGCGGCTTCGCCGATGGCGGGCTCGATGTATTGCTCCCAGGCCTCGCGGGTGAAGGTGCCGGGCACGGCGTAGCTGCCGGCCACCACGGCGGCGTCGGCTTCGCCCATGATGCGCGCCACCGTCATGGCGGGGAAGCGCGTGGCCGCGCGCGCCTTCAACGTGGCGTACGCGCGTTCACGCGCCGGCATGCCTTGCATCACGCTGCGCAGGTTGCCGCGCGTGCGTTCGACCATCGCCAGGTTGGTGTCGATCTGCGGCCAATCGGCATCGGCCGCGCGCGCCACGTAGAACGAAATCAGCCGCTCCGCGCTGCGGATCAGCTGGTCGCGCGGCATGGCGCCGCGGTTGGTCTCAAGCCAGCCGCGCCAGAAGCGGGTGATCTGGTCGGACAGGTGGGTGGGGTCCACGTGTTCGCGATTGGCCATCATCAGGTACGTCTTCAGCGCGTTGTAGGCGTCGTCGACGTTGGTGGGCGAGGCGTCCTGGAACAGCGTGTCGCCAGCGTTGGCGCGCACGGGCTGCGCCTGGGGCGACGGCGCCGCGGGACGCGTGCCGGCGGCCGCCGCCTGCGACACGTCGACGCGGCCCAGGTAGTCCTCCAGGCTGGCCTTGACGGGCACCAGCATGAACTGGCGCAGGCCGTTGTAGTACTCGGCCAGCAGGCGGTCCTTGAGCACGTCGCCCTGGTACAGGCCCAGGCCCAGCGACAGCGGCCGGCTCGAGGAATAGCGATCCAGCTGCTCAATGCGGTCCTGCAGGATCTCCATCGCTTCGAGGCGGCTTTGCAGGTCGGTGCGTTCGCTCTGCAGGCGCACCACCTTGTCCAGGTCCGCCTGCACGTTGGTCGCCAACTGCCGGTTGCCCAGGTACGACCAGCTCCAGCCCCCCAGCACCAGGCCCAGCGCAAGCACCAAGCCGAAGAACGTCAGGTAGCGCATGCGGACCTTGTTCGGACTGGCGTGCTGGCGCACCAGCTTCTTGTCGGCGAAGATCACGCTTGAAAACAGGTCGCGCAGGAAGAAGCCGTTGTGTGACGTCACGCTGCGGGCAGCTTCGCGCGCGGCCGGGCGCAGGGTGAAGCGCTCGGCGAGTTTTTCGGTGGAGGTGCTGCGCGAGGCGCCTTCCTGCAGCGCGCTGGTGAAGTAGAAGCCGCGGAAGACGGGCTTGTACTGGAACGGGTTGGTCTCGAACAACGTCGACAGGAAGGTGCGCAGCGCCGGCTTGATGCCCGCGAATTCCAGCGGGAAGGTCAGCAGGCCAGGGGGCAGGGCGCCGCTGCGCCGCAGCGAGATCTGCGCCGTGCCCATTTCCTTGAGCCCTTCATACAGTTCGTCGAAGCGCTCGTCGAACAGCGTCAGCACGTCGCGGCTTTCGTCGGCGCCGTAGGGCAGCGTCGCGCCCCAGACGCGGTCGCGCTCGCGCGCGTCGGCGTCGGCAAAGAACTCGGAGAAGCCGGCGATCAGGTCGGCCTTGGTGAAGATCACATAGACCGGTGCAAAGACCTCCAGCCTGTCAGTCAGCTCCTGCACGCGCTGGCGCAGGTTCTTGGCCAGGTTGATGGCGAACTCGGGGCCGGAATCCGTCAGCTCGCTGATGCTGGCCGCCACGATGATGCCGTTGATCGGCGCCTTGGGGCGATGGCGCTTGAGCAGATCCAGAAACCCCATCCACTCGTTGCGGTCTTCCTCATGGACCGAATAGCGGCCTGCCGTGTCCAGCAGGATGCCCTCGGTCGTGAAGAACCAGTCGCAGTTGCGGGTGCCGCCCACGCCGCGCACGGCCGCGCCGTTCTTGTCGGCGAACGGGAATTGCAGCCCCGAATTGATCACGGCACTGCTCTTGCCGGCGGCGGGGTTGCCGATGACGATGTACCAGGGCAGCTCGTACAGCGCTTCGTTGCCCGAAGTCTGACCGATCTTGGACGTCTTGATGGTGCGCACCGCCTGCGTCAGACGCGTTCGCAGCGCGTCGACCTCGTTGCGGTTGGCGGCGGGGCTGGCCGCGGCGCCGGTCTGCACTTGTTGTTCCAGCATGTCGCCCAGTTTCTGGTTGGCGCGGCGGGTGCGGCGCCGGCGCCACAGCCACACGCAGAGCCACAGCAACAGCAGGACCCCCAGCAACGCGCCAGCCCAGGTCATGGCGATCTGCATCGTGTCGGCGAACAGGAACAGGAACACGATCAACGCGATCAGTCCGATCACCATGAAGGTGCGTGGGTTGGCGAACACTCGAGCGCTCCAGTAGCGCAAGTCGCTCATGGCGCTGGAAAATCGAGAAAACAATCCTGATGGGCTACGCATGGTTTTCGCTGTTGTTTTTGGGGTCAGGCGGTAGCGCCGGCAGCGGGTCGGGTGACCAGCGCCGCGCAGCGCAATGCGGGGTCTTGCAGGGTTAGGGTCAGTACGGGCTGTTCCAGCTGCACGCAGGTTTCGCCGGCCACGGCCAGGGTCAGCAGCGACGCGGCCACGCCGGTGTGGCCACAGGCGGCGCCGACCGCCAGGCAGTCCTTGCTGGTGTCCAGATGGGTAAACAGTTGGGACGCGACGTTCAGCGGTTCAAGCGGACGGCTGCCGCGATGATCGGCGTCGCTGATGACGTGCGCGACCTGTTCCGGGGCGACGTTCGCGCGTTGCAGCAGCTCGCGCGCCAGATCGGCCAGGGGCGGCTCGGCCAGCGCGCCACGGGCGTCGGCGGACTTCTGTCGATGCCATACCGGAGACAGGGCCACGCGCAAGTCGGCGTCGGCATTCGCGGGGCCAAGCAGCAGGCCGGCTGCGGCCTCACCCGGCACGCGGCCCTGCGGATTGGCGTGGGTAAGCAGCGTGGCAAGGCCATCCCAGAGCGCAACCTGTTCGGGGTCGATGTAGCCGTCGCCCGCCAGCACGATGCGCCACACCGGCTGCGCGGGGGCATCCGGCGGTGCGGATGCCAGCTCGCGCAACAGGTGGTCGCCAGCCATGGCGTTGCGCGCCAGGTGCTCGGCGACGCTGACGCGGGCATCGGGCCAGACCCCGGCGGAGGCCAGGATTTCGGCGCGCGCGCGCTCGCGCGCCGCTTCCGGCCAGTCGGCCGATAGCAGCACCTCGAAGCGCAGCAAAGGCCAGTCGTCGTCGCGCGCGGGCACGTCCAGTTCGGTGACGCGCCGGTGGGCGTCGCCAGTGAGGGTGCGCGCAATATCCGTCAATAGCGTCGTGACGCGCAGCGCGGCCGTTGCCAAGGCCTCCGGCGGCGCGCCGCGTTCGTGGGCTGCCGCATACAGCTCCAGGTCGTTCAGGCCCGGTACGCGCCCGGCGAAGATGGGAAAGCCCTGGGGCGTCTTGAGTTCGGCATCCAGTTCGGGCCGCTTCTGTTCGGCCATTGCCTGCCCGATGGCGGCGGCATCGACGCCGGCCGCCGCACGCGCGGCGGTGGCGACCACGCGCAATTCGGCAGGGCGCGGCGCGGCTGGCGTCTGCGCCTGAGGTTCGGCCGCCGGTTCGGGCTTGGGCGCGCGGGCGGCTCGCACGGCGCGCACGCCCAGCCACAGCGCCGCCAGCAAAGCCAGCGGCAACGCGAATAGATAGAGCCCGATGTCCACCCCCGTGGGCAACGTGCGCGATTCTTGCCACCAGATGATGACGGCCAGCCACACGGCGGCGAACAACGCCAGGATCAACAGCCCCTTTTTCAGCACGCGCGCCATTATTTCGCGGCCTCCCGCGCACGCTGCATCACGCCGGGGCGGCGCAGCTCCACATGGCCGAAGTCCATCATCTTCCAGCGGCCGCCCCACGTCAGGCCAACCAGTTCCGCGGTCTCGCCAAACAGTTCATAGCCGCGCATGGCCCACGGGTCCTTTTCGGAGATGACGATCTTGCCGTCGCGATAGAACGCGCTGTCGGCCGCCAGGCCATATTGGTGATAGCTCTGGAAGGCGCCGGCGTTCGTCACATGCGTGCCCATGCCGGCCAGCTCCTCCTGCCGCTCGGGGCTGCGGTAGCCCTCGATGAGCGCCATTTCGTAGCCGTGCTGCTCGCGCATGATGCGGTAAGCCAACAGCAGCCGCTGACGGAAATCGGCGTCGAACAGGTCCCAGTTCCGGCTTGCGCCACCCAGCTTCGGACGCACCAGTTCAACCTCGCGCGTGGTGAACGCTTCCGGGGGCAGCGCGGCCGGCGGAGCCAGTCTTTCACCCTCCAGCAACGCCTGGATCCGGCGGTCGGGACCGGCCGTTTGGGTGCTGTAAACGAATGTGTGATTGTGTCGCATGAGGAAAGCAAAAAGTGACGGAAGCAACACAACTGTCAGCCCGACCGAGACCTGCCACCGATACCTTCCGAACCAATCCAGCGACGCGCTCATGCCTTCTCGGACGGCGCCTGCGGTGCCGCCCACGGCACCTCCCGCATGCGTCGCGCTACGCGTCGCGCCCCTTGCCACGCCCTGTACGCACGCGCGAAAACTCCGGACCGCGCCTTGGCGCAGAGCCGGAAAAAACAGGAGAGCGGAAACGCCCACCGCCAGTAAAAAATACAGGGGCAGCAGTAGCAGCAAGTTAGGTCCCTCATGTGAAGGCGTAATCTTTTGTTTTATTCGCGCATGAGGCAAGCGATCCGGCGTTGCAAACAGCGTCCGACCCTTAGGAATCGTAACAAGGAGCAATGATCGAAATAGGCCTATCGGGTATTCTCGTCGAGCTTGGTTACAGGGGGGCTGCACACGCCTCCTGCTGACACGGGAACCCGCATGGCAGAAGACAAAGAAGACGCTCGCCCTACGATGACCGCGCCGAGTTTGCTCAGCGCCTCCACGCCCGCGCGCGGCGAGGCCGAGTCGTCGCGAATCCTTGCTGCGCTTGAAGGACGCGAACCGGAAGCCGAGGTCAAACATCTTGCGACGCCGCGCAACACCCGTGCAGGGCGTTGGGTGGCGTTGGCGTTGCTGCTGGCGCTGTTGGCCGGCGGCATCAGCTGGATCATCCATGAAGACGGGGCCGAGCCGGTGGTGGCGCAGGCGCCGTCCCCTGCCGTCGCTGCCGCGCCCAGCGCGATGGCTTCGTTGCCGCAAGCTTCGATGGCAAGCCCGCCCGCGCCAGCGGCCGAACTTGCGCTCAGGCCCATGGATAAGCCCCCCGCGGTGGCCGCCATCATCGATGAAGCACCGCCCGCCCGGGACGCGGGGGTAGGCCGGGGCGACCCCGAGCCGCAGGGCGTGCCGACCAATCCGCTATCCGTGCTGGCGATGACGCCGCCGGCCGCGGCCGCTGCGCCCGCGCCTGCCCCCGCAGCCGGCCCCACGCGCCAGGCCGCGGAACAGCGTGCGCAGCAGGCAAGCGCGCCCCGTGCGGCCAAGCCGGCCAGCACGCCGCCGCGCAAGACCGCAAAACCGTCGGATACCGATGCCGCGCTATTGTCGGCGCTGATGAACTACGGGCTGCCCCCGGCATCGCCGCCCGGCACGCGCGTTTACAAGTCCGACGGCGTCTTCATGCGCGAGATGCCGGGCTCGCCTCTGGCGGAGCGTTTGAAGGAATGCCGCAAGCTCAGCTTCATCGAAGGCGAGCAGTGCCGTTTGCGGGTCTGCGCGGGCCAGTGGGGCACCGCGACCGAATGCCCGACCCCGCAGGCCAACGTCGAACCCTGAGTCTCCACCGTCCGAATCGGGCCGGTGTCGCCCACGTCCCCCAAGAGGTTTTTGCTCCATGGCTGTGAACGCAAGCAACGGCAGTTTCAGCGCCCAGTCCCGTCTCTACCGGCTGGACGGCGAGGGCGCGTTGTCGTCCCTGCAGGTCGAGGGATGGGTGGCGCGTGAAGGCCTGTCCGAGCTCGGCGAAATGCGCGTGGTGGCGCTGGCTGATGACGCCGCGCTGGACCTGAACGACATGGTGTCGCGCCCGGCCACGTTGTGGACGACACGCGCCGACGGCAGCGAGACCGGCCGCAGCGGCGTCGTGCGCGCCGCCGAAATGCTGGGCGGCAACGCCGGCATGGCGCGTTATCGCGTGACGCTGGCGCCGTGGCTGTGGTTGGCCACGCAACGGCGCGACAGCCGGATCTACGAGGGCCAGCCTGTGCTGGAGATCGTGCGTCACGTGCTGGATGGCTACGAGGGCTATACGTACAAGGTATCGGCCGAGGTCGAGCACCATCTGGCCGATCTGCCCGCCCGCTCGTACACCACCCAGTATCGCGAGACGGACTACGCCTTCCTGTCCCGCCTGCTTGCGGAATCGGGCCTGGGCTGGACCACGGTGGAAGACGACGCCGCGCCCGCGCGCCATGCCGTGCTGATCTTTGCCGACAGCCGCAGCCTGGCCGAAGACCCCGAGTCTGCCGGCGCCGGCGTGCGATTTCAGCGCGCGCATGCGACGGAATCCCGCGATGGGGTGCAGGCCCTGGCGCGCAGGCGCCGCAGGGGGGTGGAGCGTGTGACGGTGCTGGCCTGGCACGACAGCGGCAAGCACGCCATTACGGGCGAGGCGCTGGCCGGCCCCGCCGACGCGTCCGGCGATGATGGCGCGGGGTTGGAATGGTTCGAACCCCTGGGCCACGGCGGCCTGCTGAATCAGGCGCACGCGCAGTTCCAGGCGACGTTGCTCATGCAAGCCGTGCAGGCCAGCGCCGAGACGTTCCTGGGGCGTGGCAACGTGCGTTCGTTCCGGTCGGGAACGCGTTTCACGCTGCAAGAGATGTCGCCGCTGGGGCCGGCGGGGGAGTCGGGCTTCGAGCCGGTCTTTGCGCTGGACCGCCTGGAACACGCCGGCGTCAACAACCTGCCCGGCCAAGCCGATGCCAGCATGGCGGCCCGGCTGGGGTCGCTGGACGACTTCCTGTGTTTTGACGACGACGAGGCGCGCGACGCCGGCGACGAAAACGGATGTGAACACGACGATGGGCCGATCGGCGTGGGGCGGCCCGACGCAGCGGTACTGGCGCGGGCGCGCGAGGTCGGGTATGCCAATCGCTTTCGCGCCGTGCGCTGCGACCGGCCCTGGCGCGCCTTGCCGGCCGCGGCGCGGGGCGCACGGATCGCCGGAGCGCCGTCCGCGGTGGGCGTGCACACGGCGATCGTGACCAATGCCGAGGGCGCGACCGAGGCCAGCGGCGAAGACGAGATCTACCGCAACGCGCGCGGCGACGTGCGCGTGCGCTTTCACTGGCAGGCCGACGGCGATGGCGTGGCGAAGAGCCGGTGGGCGCGTGTGGCCCAACGCCAGGCGGGCGCGGGCATGGGCATGAGTTTCGTGCCGCGCATCGGCCAGGAAGTGCTGGTGCGGTTTCTGGACGAGGACATCGACCAGCCGCTTGTCGTGGGCGCGCTCTACAACGGGCGCGGCGAAGGCGGCATTCCGGCCACCCCCGGCGGCAAGTCCGGCGAGGCGATGAACACCGAGGTGTTCGCCGCTGCCCGCGACGGCAAGCCGAGCGCGCAGGCCAACCTGGCCAGCGGCAATGCACCGGCCTGGCATGGCGCGGCAGGCGGCGACGAGCAGCACCGCAACGCGGCAGCGCTAAGCGGCTTCAAAAGCAAGGAGTTCGGCGGCGACGGCTACAACCAGATCGTGTTCGACGACAGCGACGGCCAACTGCGCATGCAGATCAAGTCCACGCAGTCCGCCAGCGAGCTGAACCTGGGCCATCTGATCCACCAGAGCGGCAACTATCGCGGCAACGTGCGCGGCGTGGGCGCGGAGCTGCGCACGGACGGATTCGGCGCATTGCGCGGCGGCGGCGGCGTGCTGCTCTCTACCTATACGGCCGGCGCCAGCGAGCCCGCGGGCGACGCGGCGGCGCCGTTGGCGCTGGCAGGGCAGGCCGACATCATGGCGCAGTCCTTCGACGGCGTGGTCGGCGCGCACCAGGGCGTGCGGCTGGCCTCGGCGCGCGGTACGACTTCCGCGGGCGCGAGCCGGCTGGACGGAGAGCGCGCACCGCTTGCCGCCATGACGCACGCCGTCTCCGGCACGGTGGCCGGCGACGCGGTGGGCGGCGCGGCGGGCGACGCCTCGGCCAAGCACACGGAAGTGGTCGACGGCAAAGTGCCGCACCTGACCGATCCGCTGGTGCTGATGGCGGGGCGCGCGGGCTTCACGCAGGCGGCGGGGCGCAATGTGCAAGTCACCGCGGGAGAGTTGGTGCATTGGTCATCGGGCCAGGACCACAACCTGGCCGTCATCGGTTCCTTGCGCGTGCATACCGGCCAGGCGCTGGGCATTGTGGCCGGCGTGCAGAAAGGCGGCGCGGAGTCGGGTCTGGATCTGATCGCCGGCACCGGCGAAGTCGACGTGATCTCGCAGCACGACGTGCTGACCATGCAGGCGCAGCAGGACCTGCGCATGGTCAGCGCCAACGCCGGCATCGAATACGCCTCGCCCAAGCGCATCCGCATTGCCAACGCGGCGGGCGCCAGCATCGTGATCGAAGGCGGCAACATCACCGTCACGGCGCCAGGCCGCATCGACGTCAAGACCGGCAACAAGCAATTCGCGGGACCGACGCAGATGCCATATCCGTTCCCGCAGTTCACGGTCTGCAAGAGTTGCGTGCTGGACGCCCAGGAGAGCGTGCAGTCCATCACCGATAAGGCGTAAGGGCGATGGTTATGGCTTATTCCTGGCAGGAGGCCCTGCTTTCCACGTTTGCCGAGCTGCCGCAACACCGAGGTCCGTACGGCGAGGCCCCACGGGCTTATGTGATCGTGGATTTCCGCGGGCATCCCGACTTGCTCGCGCGGATCACCGCCACCGAAGACTTGAGCTTCGGTTCGGTCTGGGCGCAAACGGGCCTGGACATCTACGGTGACGTGGCGCCGTTGCTGATCGAGGTGGACGGCGCCTCGCAAGGAGTCCTGCGCGGGCCGCGTTATGAGAATTTCAATACCGTGCTGGTGCGCGTGCTGGAGGCGCTGCACGAACGGACGAGCGGCCGCTATGCGATGATGAGTTTCGCTTCCGCCGTGCCCCTGGAAAAGCTCATCGCGCACTTCGGCCGCTTCTGCGACTACGCCTTGCCTGATGCCAGCGAGTTCTTCCTGCACTGGTACGACAGCCGCATTCTGGCGCGCGCCTTGCAGGTGTGGACCGCCGAGCAGCGGGCGCGTTTCGCCGCGCCCGTGATCACGTTGCGCTATGCGTTGCGAGACGGGGCCGGGGCCGAACTGGCCGGCACCGGGAGGCTGCCCGCCGACAGGCCAGAAGGCATCGAACGATTCACGCCCGAACAGCATCAGAGGCTGTTCGATCTGGACTACCCGGACAAGCTCGCGGTGCAACTGCGCCGTCTGTATCCCGGCTTGCTGCCAGGCAATCCCGACCAGGACGCGCTGGTGCCGCGTGTCGAGGCGCAGGTGGAACGCGCGCGCGCGCATGGGGTGGCGGGCGATAAAGACATGTTCGATTATGTGGCGTGGGGGGTGTCGATCTCGCCGCGCTTTGATGAGCACCCTTTGATTCGAGAAGGGTTGCGCGGCTATCGGCCCGACGCCGAAGGCGGACTGGCCAAGGCGTTGGCGGGCGTGCCGGATGCCGTGTGGGACGACGTGCAGGCGCTGCACCTGGAAATACGGGGAGTGAAAGATGCGTAAGGGACTGATTGCCGCGTTGTTGTGGCTAGGCATGTTGGCGGGTTGCAACAGCGAACCGGTCTACCAAGGGGTCAGTTTCATTGCCTACAACTACACGCCGTGGAATATCCGGTCGATCAGCGTCAAGGACAAGGGCGACGGCGTTGCCTCCACGATGCAGGTCAGCCCCGGTGGGGGAGAAGGCTCGGTCACCTGCTGCTTCACGCTCAAGGGCACGGCGTTCACGGTCGATTGGCGTGGCGTCGATGGGGAGCTGCTGCGCAAGCATTTGCACGACGGCAAGGCCGACTCGCTCTATTTCGACCGGAAAGGCGCCATCGACTTCCCCGCGGCCGAAATTCCGCCCGGAGACGGTCCGCTGTATCTGGAGCTCCACATCTATCCGGATGAGCATATGGAGCTGGCGTTGAGCCGAAAGTTGCTGGGCCAGACGCGAATCCCTATCGTGGATACCGTGGATTGGCTGTGGCGCGATCATCGCGCCTCGCTTGGCGACTACCGCAGCGATGCTGAACTGCTGCGTGTCACGGCCAAGGTGTTGCAGTCCGCGTGGAAGAAGTACCGCATTGAAGACAAGCAGGACTTGCGCCAGTACATGCTGCTGTATTTCACGGTGGCGTCGAACTTCGACTCTGATCCGCAGGTGAAGGCGATTCTGGAGAAGCCGGGGCGCGCGCCTGGTGACTTTGGCAGGGCGGTCGCGGCCTTGCCGGTCGCGACGCTGGAGCAGATAAAGGCCACGGGGACGCCGCCGGGAGATAAGAATGTCTGATGTGCAATCCAGCGATCTGCCGCAGGAGAACCGGACGCCGGCATCCGTGCTGAAAGCCATGGCGCAGAACGAGGCGGCGTACCCCAAGGACGACTGCAATGAATGTGGCGCCGTCCTGCGGATGGGATTCTTTTTCGACGGATTCGGCCGCAACCGCGATGAGGATGCGAAGCATCCGACCTACTATTCGAACATTTGCCGGCTCTGGGAAGCGCATTACGTCCAGAGCGATCCCGGCCGTCCCGAAAAGCACCACTGGTTCCGGTTCTACTATTCGGGTCTGGGTACGGACCTGAATGCCGATGCCGAGAATGACGACATGATTTATGCGGCCGCGAAGGCCGGCATGAAGCTGGCGAGCAACGCGCAGAAGGCGGTGTCGAGCAACGTCGGCAATGTGCTGCGCACGGACGAGATTCCGAACCACAATGTCTCAGGCCGCGTCTCTGCCGCCGTGAAGAAGTCGATCCGGGAATCGTCTTATCAGCCGATGGTCAAGGCATACAAGGACGTTGTCAAGGACGTGCAGACCTTGCCGGAGAAGGCTGTCCGCATTTGGAACGCCTGGGACCCCGAACGCCTGCTCAATCGCGCGAAGGCAACCATCCGCGGATTCTGGGCCGCCTTCAAGAAGAACCCGCTGAAGGTAGCGTGGACGGCCGGCAAGGAAGCCGTCAAATCGACCATGATGGAGACGGTGCCGGTCATCCGCGATCAGGAAACGGTGGCTTATCTGTTGGGGACGGGGGTCGACGTGCGAGTCGATTCCGCATTGCGGCAGTTCAAGGCCGCCTACGACGCGGTAAGCGAAGGCCAGAATGTGCGGCGCATCGAGATCACCGTATTCGGGGCGGACCGGGGCGGCGTGGTCGCGCGCCAGTTTGTCAATGATCTGGTCAAGAAGTACCGCCGGCGTCACGATGTGGACTTGGCGGTGCGCGGCGACATCACCAAGAACAAGCCTGATGCTGATATCCATATCCGATTCATGGGATTGCTGGACTCTGTCGCGTCCATCATGGACGAGAACACCTTCCTGGGTTTTCTGCCCATTACCGACCTCATCAAGCAGACGCACAAGGATCGGACGCTGACCGTGCCGGCCGCTGTGCAGATGTGCGTGCATTTTGCGGCGGCGCATGAATTGCGCCGCAATCAGCGCATGGACAGCCTGGAAAAGACGCGGGGCCTGCAGTACCTCTATCCGGGCTCCAGCGGCGACGTCACGGGCGTCAGCCCTCCCGGGTCGTTGAATTCGCGCGTTGAGCTGTCGCGCGTACCGTTGCGCGACATGATGAACCAGGCCTTGTCGCATGGCGCGGCATTTCACAGCCTGGAACGGCTTGCCGATCTGAAGCCTGATACCTACCTGCAGTTCTCCTTGTCGGAGCCGATCGTGGATGGCAGCAATCGGCACAAGATCCTGGAGCTCGTGAACGCATATCGCGGGGTCGTGAAGTACGAGCCTGGCATCGACTTCCTTCCGCACATGGAGACTTTCCTGCGCTGGCTGGCCGTGCGCTATCAGGACGCGGCATTCCGCGCCGAGCTTTCGGACCCGGCTGAAGCCTGGATCAAGGATCGCGACTTCTACACGCCTGACCAAGAGTTCCATGAAGAACTGCGGCGCGTTACCGCCTTGTCCCCTGAGCAACAGAAAAAGCCCGAGAATACGGCGCGCTTGCGCGAGCTTGAGGCGCTTAAGAACGAGCGCTGGGATCGCGCCTCCGCAAGCCGCGGCGAATTGCCGCCGCAACGGTTCAAGCCGCTATGGGAGCGCCTTGAAGAGGAGTACAAGAATCTGGAAAAGGCTGAGCAGCAGGATGCCGATACCGAACAGCGGCGCGCGGATTTGGAGCGCAATAACCCGCAAGTGCTGCGTGCGATGGAACAGATGGATAAGGACATGCGCGACCGCGAGAACATGCGCAACGAACTGATCAAGCGCCGTGGCGGCACGCCTCAAAAAACACCAGACCCGTTCGCCGACAAGAAGGCCGAGCGGCAAATCCAGAAGCGCCTGTTGGCCGCCTGGCGCGATGCGCGCGACGGCAAGACGCAGTTGCCTCCCACGGTCATGACCTTGTTCGACTGGCTGGTGCATGACGCCATGTTGAGCAGCTGGCCCGACCATTTGCTGGCCAGCACCACGATGTATTTCCGCGTGCGCGACAAGGACGTGTTCGCCAAGACCGACGCCAAGGCGGAAATGGAACAGCGGGCGAAAGACATGCGCAGCGCGGAAAGGGTCGAGGCCCAGGCTGCGCGTACCGAGCAGAACATGCAGCAGATGACGCCCGCGCGGCCTTGAGCGGCGGCGTGGTGCTGGTTTCCGGGCGGCGCTCAAGGGGGGCGCCGTTGTTTTTTGCCACCGGCAGGGCGGCCTTTGATCATGGCCGCCCCAGGCGTTTCCCGGTCCTTACTTCTGTCCGGCCTCGACCTCGATGGTCACCGTATTGGACTTCACGTCTTCGGCTTCGATATAGACCTCATAGGTCGCTGGCGTGGCCGGCAGATGCAGCACACCGGCCATGTCGGTGGTGAAGCGTGTCTCGACCGTCATGCCCGGCGGCAAGGCCAGCTTGGGCGGCGGCGCCCCTTCGCTCGGGTCGACCGACACATTAGGCAGCGTGGGGCGCTTGTAGTTGAATGCGACGCCGCGATAGACCTTGCCGGTGCGGGTATTGACCGCCACGAAGCGCGGCAGTTGCGGATTATCGACCACGGGCAGGATGCCGCGCGCGCATACCGGGATCGTCAGGGCATTGCCGTCGCGGATCTTCACGCGCGAGGGCGCGGCGATGCGCATCTGCGCATCGTAGCCCTGCAGGGGCGGCATGCAGGCATGCTCCTTCTGCGAGTGCGCGGGCACCGAGGCGAAGGTGGCGGGTTCAATCCAGTCGGTAGTCATGATCGGCATGTCGGAATCGGAATTTGCGAAAGATGGTGGTCGGCGGCGGTCATCGTTGGCGGTTGTCGGCTGCGAGGCGGTCGCCTCAGAACGACGTCCAGCCTTCGGAGCAGTCGACCTTGCGCACGGCCTTGCTGCAGTTCGGGCAGAAATGGATGTTCGCGCAGGTGATGCCGTACATCACGCACTGCCCGATTTCCTGGTCGTACTCGCCATTCTGGTCGGGCAGGCCGAAATGGCAATGGCCGCCCATGTTGTAGTAGAAGAACTGCGGAGGATCCAGCTTCGAGTCATCCGCGGATGGGTCTTCGTTGCGCAGGCCGGGCCAGTCCGGACCACTGGGCACCATCCCCAGCAAATGGCCCATTTCGTGGGCAAGCGTCTCCGTCAAGTAGGCCTGGGAGTTGGGTTCGTAGGGATCCAGTGTCGAGACGAACAGCAGGTTGGTGCCCGTGATGGCCAGGCCGGCATAGCTGGCGGCCACGGTGTTGAACTGAATGTTCAGCACGCCGCGCAACGGGGTGGCCGATAGCTGCGTCAGGTCCACGGTCACCGAAAAGACGGCGCCGGAGCTTTCGCGCACCGGTGTCATCAGGTGGCGCGGAATCGGCAGGGTGCGTTCCACGCCCGACGCGTCGGTGTAAATGTAGCGCGCATGCACCAGCCAATCGTCGCTTGCGTCGAATTCGTACCAGAGGCTGGCCAGACTGCGGTCGTCGTTGACGATGGGCACGGTCATCACGCGCCCGCCCGGTCCCGCAGGCACGGGCAGCCGCATGTCGCCGCTTGTGCCGGGCGCCGCCAACCGGTCGACGTGGCAAACCACCAGGGTGTAGGGTTCGCGTTGCTTGCCCGGCGAACCGGCGTAGACGCGTCGAACCGCGTCCATGATGGCTTGCTGGGCGTCGACATTGTCCGCGGCATCGACCGCCGAACGGCCGCGGAACTGCAGGCGCGGCAGCTGGATCATGTCGATGCCATGCAGCGCGAATTCCGCCGTGACCGGGGTCACATCGGCCAGATGGCCGGCCGGATGCGCGCTCATGCACATCACTTCCTGGATGTACAGGCGGCGCGCCGTCTCGACGCGTTCTGTCTTGATCAACTGGCCCCGTTCGTCGCGCACCTCGAACAGATAGACGTTGCGGCCCGCGGCGGGTAGCGCGATGTCGTCCACGATGCGGGTGCCATCCGCGTTCGTGACGTAGTTGCGGGGATTGGCGTGCGGCTCCTGGTAGCTCGCGCGCCGCCCGCGCTCGCGGTTGGAGTAGGTGATGTTGCCGGGAGCCGCTTTCACGGTGATGGTAAAGCGGTGCTGGCCGGGGCGGTTGAACTCCACATGGATGCGCGGGCGGTTCGATTGCCGTTCCGTGGTGGTCAATGCGCTGCCGTCGTTCCAGCGGTCGGCCACCTGAGCCAGGTTCACGTATTGCAGGCGCGCGCCGTCCTGGCGGGCCCGATAGGTCGACACGCCAGGCACCACGCGGCCGGAACCCGAGGGGGCGGGCGTGTCGCCCGGCAGGTTCGTGCCTTGCGTGCGGGCCACGGGGCCCAGGCCGATCGTGTCCAGCACGTCGCGGGCGATCTGCGGCAGCGGCGAATCCGCCACGCCCGGTATCTTCATCAACACCTCGGCCACCTTGGGCAGCGTCTCGGTGGCGAGCGTGGGTGATTGCAGGATGGCGCCGATCACGCTCGGCACCGCGGACGACGACAGGCCAGGCATGCTCAGGATGGCGCCAGCGACCGACGGGATGTTGGCCTGTTTGACGTCCGGCAGCGTGAACAGCGTATCGACGGCGGAACCCAAGGCGGCCATGCGGTCGCCGCTGGCGTTCAAGGCCTGCGTCATGACCGGCACGATGGCCGCGCTGACGCTGGCGCTGACGCCGCCTGCGGCGAACGTGGATGCGCTGGACAGCGCGGTAGAGGCGGCGCTGGCCTGTTGCGCAAAAGTCGCCAGGCCGCCGCCCGCCGCGACCGCGCCGATGCCCGCGACGCCGGCGCCGCTGGCGGCCGTGGTGGCGCCGGCGGAGGCCCCCGCGCCACCGACGGCGGACAAGTCGGTGGCGCGGGTGGCCGGCGTGCTGTCGGCCATGCCCGCGGCGCGCGCAGTCGTGTTGCCGAGCACGGAGTCAGGGCGGGCGGCGGAAGCGCCCGCCGCTGAAGGGGAGGAAGGGGCCGTGGATGTGGCGGTGGAAACGTTCGGCGCGGCGGTGGCCGAGGCGGTAGCCGGGGGCGCGGCCAGGGTCGCGCCTGTCGCGGGGGCGCTGCCAGCCGTGGGGCTTGTGACTGCACTGGTTGTCGACGCCGCGCCGACTGTTGCCGTTGAGCCGTTCGTCGCCGTTGAGCCGTTGGCCGCGGGTGAACCGCCGGGCGCGGGTCGGGCAGAGCCGGCCGGGGACGCACTGGCGCCCGCACCGGAGGGTGATTCGACCTTGCTCGCAATCGGGCCAGCGCCTGAACCTGCGATAGCGCCCGCATTCGAACCGGTCGCGCCTTCTGCGCCGACCAGGCCCCTGGAAGCTGAGCCCGGTCCTGCGACGGCGCCGGTTTCGCCAGGGGAAGCGGCTGCGGCGGTCGAGCTGGTGCCCGAAGTGATGGTCGGCGTTGCGGCGCTCGCGCTTGTCGTCGCATCGGGGATGCCCAGGCCGTCGGCGGCTTGCATGCCAGGCAGGCCAGCACCTTGTGGCAAGGTTGTACCGGCTGCCGGCACGAATCCGGGGGTTTGTGCCGAGACGTCCGAGAGGGAGGGGGCGCTGCCTGGCAGGGATGGCGTACCCGCCAACACCATGTCCGAACTCGAGGGGGGCGGCATACGGGTCAGCACTGCGTCTGATCCTGGCAGGGATGATGCCCCAGTCAGTGCCGCGTCCGACCCAGGCAGAGAGGGCATGCCAGCCAGTGCGGCCTCCGAAGCCGGCAGGGATGGCGCGCCGGTCAGCACCGTATCCGTGCCCGGCATGGCGGTGTGGCTCGCGACGATAGCGGCGGTGTCGGCGGAGATGCCGGCCGCGGCGCCAGGCATGTGCAGCCCGGCCTGTGCGGCGCTGGCCTGCGTCGCGACGGCCGGCATGTCCGCGCGGGACGGCAATGCGCCTTGCGCGGCGGAGACCGCTGATGCGGCATGCGTCGCGCTGCCGGCCGCGGAGGCGGTCGCACTGAATAGGGCGCCGGCGCCGGCGGCAAGCGACGAGAGCAAGGCGGCGTCGGGCGCAACGCGCCGGCGATGTGTCGCGTTGTCGTTGTGTTCGTGGCGGCTGACTGGCTCGTTGCGGGCCTTGCTTTCAGCGGATTCGTCGTCGCGGTGCGCATCGTGGGCTGACGCGGTATCGCGAGCCCCCGCCCAGGCCATCGCGGCTTGCGCGGCTTGTTCCGGTTGTGGGGAAGTCGGACGCAGGCCGCGGGCGCCAGCCTCGGTGCCGAGTTGAGCTGCTGACGTGTCCAGTGCGAACGAGGGGGGGGATGGCGTGTCCGAGGCATTGGCACGATCATCGTCGGCGCGCGAACGTATCGGCGTCGTCGCTGCAACCGTCGTGGCAACGGCGGCGATGATGTCAGCGCCACTAGCGCCACTAGCGCCACTAGCGCCGATAGCGCCAATAGCGCCAATAGCGCCAGTGGCGGCGGGACGCGAGGCATGAGGCGCGAGACGCTCTGCCGTGAGCGAGGCCTCTTGCGTAGCCGCACCGCTAGCGCCTGACGTCTGCGTCGTTGCGCTGCGGGCGTTTGAGCCAACATGGGTGTTCTTGATGTCGCTTGCACCGACCACGCCTGCGCCGACTACGCTTGCCGCCATCCAGCCCGCGCCGGTCATGCTGGCTGTCGCGGGATCCGCGCTGATCTGACTCGCTGCGGTCGCGTTGTACGCCGATGGCGCGGTGTCCGGGAGGGTGCCGCCTTGCGCCCAGCCGCCGAGGCTTGGCGCATTGAGTGTGCTTGCGGTGTTTGCGGCGGTATTGCCCGAGGTCGACATGGCCGGCATGGCGGATGGGGATGCCAGCGTGCCCGAGGCCGTGGCGGCGGACGTATCGAGTCTCGGCGAATCGAGTCCCGGTGAATCGAGGGATTGTGAACCTGGGGACTGGGCGAGGTTCTGCACAGTCGAGGGCGTGGTGCCTGGAAGCGTGAATTCGACGTTGCTGGCGGCCGGTGGGGCGCTCAGCGTGGCGGCCGGGAGGGCGCCGACGGCTTCGGATGGCGCCAGCACACCGCTCGCCGCGATGCCCGTGCCCGTGGCGCCTGCTGCGATGCCCGTGCTTGCGGCAGCGGCGGCTGCGCCGCCTGCGACGCTGGTGCTTGCACCGGCGGAGAGGCCGGCGCCCGCACTGGCTCCCGCGTCAGCGATGATGCCCGTCTCGGAACCCAACGCAGAGGGGGTGACAGGAACGCTTGCGCTTGCTGTGCCCAATGGGGACGAGCCAGCAGCTACCGGCATGCTCGACGCGGCTTGCATCGATGCCGGGGAGAGGGCGGATATCGGCGTGACGTCCCCAGGCGAGCCCGCAACACTCGATGCTGCGCCGGCGGCATCTGAAGGCGCACTGGTGTCGTTTGAAGCCGTCAGTGTGTTTGCGCCGGACGCGCCAGCAGCGGGTGTCGCGTGGGTCTGGGCTATGTTGGCCGTGTTGGGGGCGCCTGCGTGGGTGGCGACGGACGGGGGGGCGGCCGCCGTTGTCGCAGCAGAGGCGTCATGAGAAGTTGCGGTGATGGTAGAGGCTGGTGCCGAAGCCGAAGCCGGAGCCGGAG
>NZ_DBHKZA010000011.1:0-19720 GCF_057314935.1 Achromobacter sp. | reverse complement strand
TTCGATGCGCCCTCGGGCGCGACGGAGGCCAGCATGTCGGTCGCGGCGGGCATCGCCGCCATGGGATTCTTGATCAATTCGGCGGCCTTCGCCACCGTGCCGGCGGCCTTCGCCACCGTGCCGGCGGCCGCGGTCGCGCTGTCGATCATGCCGCCCGCGCCAGGCGCGATTGAGCCAAGCAGGCCGGACGCGGCCGGCAGCGCCGACATCGGGTTCGCGATCATCGCCTGCGCCTGCGACACCATGCCCACGGTGTTCCTGGCGGTGTTCAGCAGCCCGCCGACGGCGGGGCTCGCGCCGCCCAGCAGCCCGGGGGCGGCCGACAGCGCGCCCATCGGATTCTTGGCCAATCCGGCCAGCGCGTTCGCCTGACCGGCCAGTTGCGAGAGCTTGGAGGCCGCGCCGGCGGCGGTCTTGCCCAATTCACTCAAACCGGCAGGCAGGGCAGCGCCCAGCGCGCCCACGCCGCCGTCCGCGGCGCCAGCACTGCCTGCGCCGCCGAAACCGGCCATCAGGCTGGCGCCGGCCTTCTTGGCTGCCGTCGCGAAGGCGCCGTCCTTGTGCACCAGCTCCGCGCTGACGATGAGCGGATCGTCGACCGTGGTGCTGGGCAGCGCCGGGAGGTTGGCCGCATCGCTGCCCGGGCCGACGAAGTTGTGCGTGGCGCCCTTGACCGAGAACAGGCCGGGCCCCTTGAACACGATGTCGGCGCCGTCGAGCGTGACGCTGCCGCCAGCGGCCTGCAAGGTGACGCGCTGGTTGCCCAGGATCTCGATGCCCTCGGCGGACGAAGTGACGGTGATGTCCTGGCCGGCCAGCGCTTCCAGGATGTCGGTATGCGCATGCAACGAGATCGGCGCTTGCGCGGAGATGGCGCGGATAGGGCCCTGCTGCGCGAACACGCTGGCAGACCGCGCCGATACCGCGGCGTACGTCTGCTGAGCCGCGACATGGGCATCGGATTGAGCGGTGGTGTGCAGGTGCTCGCCCGCATGCAGCACGGCGCTGGCGGGGGTAGCCAGATTCAATGAGTTCGGCGCGTCGACAAAAAGATGCGGGCCGTTGATGCGTTCGACGGGGGCGTCACCGGTGCGCTGGCCACTGGCGGCCTTGCCGGCGGCCTGGCCGTTGACCTGCGGCGTGTAGCGGCCGTCCTGTTCGGGGTCCAGGGCCTGGAGCAATGCGTCGTAGCCCTCGGCGGCAGCCAAGGGGCGTGCCTGATGCTGGCCGGCGCTATCGTTCAAGCGCCGCGAGGCGTCTTGCGCGCCACGCAAGAGCAACAGCGCTTCCTGCGCGTCCGCCTGCGTCGACTTGCCCTGTTCCCGAGCCGTGGCCGATACCAGCATGCCCTGGCCCGAGCGCACGACAGCCCACGCGTCCGAACGCAGTTCGAAGCCGGTGCCACGCCATTGGCCGCGGCTGGCGGCGTCCAGTTCCTGCTCCACCAGGTAACCCAGACCCAGTTGCGTGGCGGCGGTGGAGCTTGCCAGGCGCGTGCGCAGTTTGCCCTTGGTGTCGTCAAAGACCCATTGGTTGCGCCCTGCGCCGTCCAGCCCCTGGCTGTGCCAGCCGCTCAAGACGCCTGCATGATTGGCGTCGCCGTTCTCGCCGGCGGACCATGGCGGCAGGTCGGCGTCGTTGTAAAGCTGGCCGGCGACAACGGGCTGGTCGATATCGCCGTCGATGAATTCGACGATGACTTCAGTGCCGCTGCGCGGCAGGTGATGCGCGCCCCAGTTGGGTCCTGCCTGCGAGCTGGCCACGCGCAACCAGGTGCCGGACCGTTCATCGCCCGGCGCGTTGCCGCTGGCGTCGCCGTGGGCATGGTGCGGCAAGCCGCCCGCCAGCGGCTTCTCGCCGCGCTGCCAGGGGAATTGCACTTTCACGCGCAAGTCGCGGTCGGACGTGATGGACGCGTCGCTGGCGCTGACCACGACGGCGGCCAGGCCTTCCGGGGCGGTAGGCCGGGGGCGCCAGACGGGCATCAGCGCCGCGGCTTCGGGCTGCGCGCTGAAGCGGTTGCGATAGGTGCCGCGTTCCATGTCGGGCGTATCCAGCACTTGGGCGGCCTGCCCGCCCAGATTGTTGGTGGCCTCGTGGATGACCTCAAGCAGGGCGTAGCGGTTGCCGCCCAGCTCGTCGACTGCCTGCCCGCCGCCGCCTTGCGCGTAGCGCTCGTGCTGGCTCAGCGCGAACAACCTGCCTGGCGCCAGCGAACGGACGGTGCCCGCACCGTCGAAGCGCACAAGCCGGGATTCGTGGGTGCGCAACGACCGCGCCACGCTTTGTTCGGCGGCGTCGTCATCGGCGTAGCGGCCGTGTCCGGCGTAGTCGTAGTCCTCGAGCACGGGCAAGGCTTCGACCTGGACCTGCGAACGGGTCTGCGCAGCGTGGGCGGTCAGCGTGCGGTCGTTCCAGGCCGCACGCGCGACGGCGTTGGGACGCACGGCCTGGGCCGCAGCAAAGCGCGTGATGCTGTCGCTCGTCTCCGTGGCGTCGCTGCGGTGAAAGCGCAAGGGCGATGCCGGGTCTTCGGGGCGCGCGGCATCCGCATCGAAAATCACCACACGATGGCGTGCGCCGCCGCCGGCAGCCTGCGCGTCGTCCTGCTGATGTTCGAAGCGGTAGCTCAATCCGGCTTCGGCCAGGATGCGCGCGACGAAGTCCAGGTCGGATTCGCGGTACTGCGTGCAGGTGGCACGCGGCGCAAGCGCATCGTTAAGCTCGAAGGCGTACGCGGCCTGGGGATAATCCGCAAACACTTCGCTGACGATGTCCTGCACCGACAGGTCCTGATAGATGAAGCTGTCGCGCCGCAGCGCCAACGCGGCCATCCATGGCGCGCCATGCAGGCGGTAGCGGGCCAGGCCGCCGTCGGCCCCCAGGGCGTCAACGCCTTCGACGACCGCGTGCCAGCGCCGCATCGAGCCGTCGGCCTGCAGCAGGCTGACGGTGATCTCCTTGCCCAGCAACGCCGCCACGTCGATCTCGGCGCTGGCGGCCAGGCAGTCCAGTGTCAGCGAGAACAGGCGCGAGACGCCTTCGCGCAGCGTCATGCGCTCGGCCACCAGCTCCGCATCCAGCGGCGTGCTCACGCGCAAGAGCCGTGCTTGTTGGGACAGGGTGGCGATGTTCAGCGAGGAATAGGCCGGGGCGTTCGAAGGCAAGGCGTTCATAGGGCTTGGCGGTATTCGATCGGCGGAGCCGAAGGCGCGGCGTGCGCGCCGGAGGGGACGGAAAACGTGTTGTGCGGGGGCGCGCTACGGCAGCGATATCGTCAGATGCGCTGCGCGCGGGCCCAGCTTGACGATGTCGTGATAGGGCGCCATGGCGGTCTGCATTTCCGAATTCAGGAAGTGGCCGATTCCCAGGAACGCAAGCAGGCCCATCAGTGCAAAGACCGCCATGATCGACCACAGCGGCACGTCGCGCTTGAGCGTGTGGGCGATCTTGTCGGGCAGCGGCCAATGCGGCGCGAAGCCGGTGCGCTTGCCGCGCAAGAGCGCAATCTCGTCGCCCAGCCGCGCCGTCAGATAGCCCAGTTTCTCCTGGCCCTCGATCAGGTACTTGCCCTGAAAGCCCAGCAGCAGGCACATGTAATAGATCTCCAGCGACTGCAGGCGCGGGGCGCCCTGGGCGCGCAGGTCTTCGAGCCGGGCGAAGAAGTTCTCGCCTGCCAGCTGCTCGCCGAACAGCGTCAGCTGCAACGGCTGCAGCATCCACGTGTCGCGGATGGCGAAGCGGGAATTCAGCACCGTTTCGTCCACGGCCGCGCAGAACGCGTACTTGGTGGCGTACACGTCTTCCGCGGGGATATCCATTTTCTTCGCGGCGCGCTCGTAATCCGCCAGGAATTGCTGCACGCGCGCGGAGAAGGCGGCCGCGTCAGTGGGTTCCTGTCCGCTCTTGAGCAGGAACAGCATCAGGAAGCCGTCGTACAGCAGGTCCAGCAATGACTTGGCGGGGCGGCTGGCGTGGAAGTCGGCGGCACGCGGAGGCAGCGTCGCGCCGGGCATCAGGGAGGGGGCGTCAGCGGTCATGGCGGTGTCGTTCCTGTCAGCGGGTCACTGCGATCAAATCCAGCTTGAGTTCGGGAATGCCTGTCGGCGCATAGATGGCGATGCTGCGCGCCTGCAGCATGCGGTCGTACAGCGACCCGCGCGTCTGCAAGGCGAAATACACGGCGCCCGGCTTGACCGGCACGGCGGGCGGCACTTGGGGCGTGTAGCTCAACGGTACGCCCGGCATGGCGGACAGCACCAGCTTGTCGACGTCTTCCGGCGCGCCCACCTTGAAGCGCATGGGCACGCTCTCGGCGATTTCGGCGGCAGGCATCGCGGCCTGCACGGCCAGGTAGAGCGAAGTCGTTTCGTCGAGCTTTTCCGAATCCAGCCGGCCCATGTGGAACGACGGCCGCAGCTCTTCCAGCACGATCGAGAAATAGCGCGTGGAGATCACGGTTTCAAGAAGATCGCGCAGGATTTCGTCCATGCGGGCGAATGCCGGCCCGGGCGCATCGTGGCGATAGACGGGCAGGTCGGCCAGCGTGTGGACCTTGGAGAACGTCATCAGCGCGCCGGCCAGCCGCGCCAGTTCCTGGAACAGGCGTTCGGGATGCAGCTGCGGATGATGGAACAGGTGCGAAAGCGTCGCATACGCTTCGTTTGCGGTATGCAGCAGCCAGAACGACGCGACGTCGCCCGAGCGGAACTCGATGATGTTCTTGCTGGGCTCGCGATGAAAGCCGTAGAGCGCGTTGACCTTCGCTTGCAACGCGTCGAGCAGGCGGCGCAGTTGTTCATGCAGCGCGCCGGAAGCCGTCAGCGACAGGCTCGGCGCGATGAACGTGGTGTCGAGTTCATACCCGGCGCTTGCCGTGCGGCGCACGCGCGCCACAGGAATCGCCAGCAACTCGTCGCGCGGTTCGAATTCGGAGATCAGGCGCACGTCCTTGCGCAGGAAGGCCAGCTCGGCCGTCGTGGCGCCCGTGTAGAGATCAGGCGCCGGCGTGTTGTTGTGCGTGTAGCGCGTGTCGAATCCGGCCGCCGATTGGCCGTCTCGATAATTGCCGCCAATCGCCTTCAAGGGATGAATTGCCAGATAGAACACCGCTTCGGCCACGCCGTCCAGCGCAGTCAGCGCAACCGGCGGAGGAAGCTCATCGCCATGGGGGGCGTTGTAGAGTTCCCCATCCGGGAACACGGCGCTCATCTCGGTGGCGCGCAGCATGCCGTTGGCCAGCGCCGACGCATCGAAGCGCGCCGTACGCAGGCCCCATGCATAGGGATGCAATGCGCGGGCCATCTCGGCCAGCCGGTCTTCGTGATACGCGTCCTGCCGCTGGAAATGCTGCGGCCGCAGGAACAATCCCTCGCCCCATAGGACTTTGGCTGAGTAACTCAAGTTGGCGCTCCCTCTCTTGTCTTTCTATGTCTATATATATAGAAGGCGGGCGGCCGCGCAGTGCGCGTCAACCGGGACACTGCACGCCGGACAGGCGCGCGGGGTCATAGGTTGGTATGCCCGCCGGCAACGTGGGTTTTCCGGTGGCGACCGTCAGCGCGCACGCATGTGCGCCCAGGACGATGCCACTGTCTTCCACGCCGTCGACCTTGAATACGTACTTCCAACGCATCGGCGCGGGCGCGTAGAACAGCCCTGCGATCGCGATGTAATCCGCTTGCTTGGGGACTTTTTCCACGCCCTCGTAGCGCTGTCCTGGCGTGAGCGTGAGTTCGCGCGAACCCAACAACGTTTCACCAAGCGCCGCTTTCTCTTGCGCAGTGTCTATCAATTGCGTGAGCGGTGCACGTTGGAATTGCTCAGGATTCTTCAGGTAGTATATTTTTGTAACGACAGCCATCGATTGTCCGCTGCTCGCATTCAAATTTTCTCCGGCGTGTATCGCCAATTTCACTTCCACAGGCGCGTTTTCCGGCTTTTTCAAGCCTGCCATCTCCATCGCATTACCCGTCAAGCCGGCGACCGCGCCGATAGCCGAAACCGCCGCACATCCAGTAACGGCGGTGCTTGCAAGCGTGCAACCGAGCACTGCGAAGAAGCGTGATAAATGGATATGTTTGGACATGGCCCTTTATACCGGAACTGTGTGAAGCAATACAGATCGCGGCATGATGGATGCAAAATCGACGCAAGTAACATGAAGACACTCGCTGTAGCGCTGTACTAACAAAAGGTTGTTGAAATACGGCCCCTAGTTACAACCTTGCTAGGTGCTTAAAAATGCCCTTTTCCCGCCTCGTTGTTCTTGCAGGTGTCGTTGCAGTAATGGCCGGCTGTGCATCGGTAAAACCGCAGTCGGAAGCGGAATTCAAACAATCCATGGATGCGGCGCAGAAGACGCTGGAGCAGAAGGGATCCGACCAGGCTGTCGCGCAGTTCGAAGAGATCGCGCAGCGCAATCCGTCCAAGGGGGAACCCTGGTCTTACATCGCGAAGATCCGGTTCGATGAACAGAAATATGGCCAGGCCATTGTTGCCGCCGACGAGACGCTCAGCCGAGACCCCCAGGACTTCGTCGCCAAGACCGTGCGTGCGGTGGGCGGCCTGCGGGTAGCGATGCAGTCGCTGGCCGATCTGCGCGCCGACGCGCTGCTGGCGGGCAACGCGCGCGCCGATGCGGTGGCGCTGGCCGCGTCGATGCGCGAGACCTTGGGGCAGGATGTGCTGTTCCCCGAAGGCCGCCGCCCGCCGCCGCCGCGTCCCCGCCAGCCCCGCAAGGTGGAACCCGCCACGCCCGTGGGCGCGGCGCAGGATGCCGGCGGGGTAGCGCCCGCAACGCAAGCCGCATCGTCCAGTGCGGCCCCCGCAGCCGTTCCCGCAGCACCGCCGGCGGCTCAGCCGTCAGCGCCGAAAGTCCCCACCCCGCCCGCCCAGCAGCCTAACCGCGCGCCGAATCCGTTCGGCGACCTGCTCACCAAGTGATTCGCCTCGGCGTGTGCCGCGCCATGCGGCGCACGCTTGACCGACAGACACGATCCTTTGCACGGAGCCTTCCATGGCCAAGAAAGAAAGCGTTCAGAAACGATTGCAGAAAGTTCGCCCGCCGCGCGTTCAGCTCACGTATGACGTGGAGAAGGGCGACGCCATCGAACAGAAGGAGCTTCCCTTCGTGGTCGGCGTGGTGGGTGACTTCAGCGCGCAGTCCGAAGCCGAGCTGCCACGGCTGAAGGATCGCAAGTTCGTCAACATCGATGTCGATAATTTCGACGACGTGATGCGCGGGCTGGAACCGCGGGCCGCGTATCGCGTGAAGAACAGCCTGACCGAAGAGGGCGGCACGTTCGGCGTGGACCTGAAGTTCCGGTCGATCGAGGATTTCCGTCCGGAGGCCGTCGTGCAGCAAGTCGATCCCCTGCGCGAGTTGCTGGACATCCGCACCAAGCTGGCCGACCTGCGCAACAAGTTGGCCGGCAACGACAAGCTTGAAGACCTGCTGGGCGAAGTGCTGACCAGCACGGAGAAACTGCAACAGCTGACCAGCGAGACCGACAAGGGAGGCCGCAATGAGTAATTCCGCCGCCGCGCAAAACACCGCCGCCACCGCGGCCGACACCCAGAGCGGGCTGCTGGACCAGATCGTCGAGCAGAGCCGCGTGGCCAAGTCCACGGCCGAGCATGATCGCGCCAAAGACATCATCGGCGAACTGGTGCGCGAAGTCATGAAGGGCACCGTGGTTGTCTCCGACAACCTGTCGGCGATGCTTGACGCGCGTGTCGCCGAACTTGACCGCCTGATCTCGGCGCAGCTCAGCGAAGTGATGCATGCCCCCGAATTCCAGAAGCTGGAGAGCACCTGGCGCGGCCTGCACTACCTGTGCCAAGAGACCGACACCAGCCCCATGCTGAAGATCAAGGTGCTGAACACCACCAAGCGCGACCTGGTGCGCGACTTCCAGACGGCGATCGACTTCGATCAGAGCCTGATGTTCAAGAAGGTCTACGAAGAAGAGTTCGGCACCTTCGGCGGCGCGCCGTTCGGCGCCTTGCTGGGCAACTTCGAGATCACGCGCCAACCCGAGGACATGTACTTCATCGAACAGATGTCGCACGTGGCCGCGGCCTCGCATGCGCCGTTCATCGCCTCGGCGTCGCCCGAGCTGCTGGGGTTGGACAGCTTTGCCGACCTGGGCCGTCCGCGTGACCTGGCCAAGGTGTTCGACACCGTGGAATACACGAAGTGGCGCAGCTTCCGCGACTCGGAAGATTCGCGCTACGTGGGCCTGACCATGCCGCGCTTCCTGGGCCGCCTGCCCTATGACCCGGTAGAAGGCACCACGGTAGAAGGCTTCAATTTCGTCGAGGACGTCGACGGCACCGACCATTCCAAGTACCTCTGGTGCAATGCCGCGTGGGCGTTCGGCGCGCGCCTGACGGCCGCGTTCGCGGACTTCGGCTGGTGCGCGGCGATCCGCGGCGTCGAAGGCGGCGGCCTGGTCGAAAACCTGCCCACTCACACCTTCAAGACGGACGACGGCGAGATCGCGCTCAAGTGCCCGACCGAAATCGCGATCACCGACCGCCGCGAAAAGGAACTGAGCGACCAGGGGCTGATCCCGCTGGTGCATTGCAAGAACTCCGACTATGCGGCCTTCTTCGGCGCCCAGTCGGTGCAGAAGGCCAAGAAATACAACACGGACAGCGCCAACGCCAACGCGGTGTTGTCGGCGCAGCTGCAATACATCTTCTCGGTATCGCGCGTGGCGCATTACCTGAAGGCGATGATGCGCGACAAGATCGGCAGCTTCGCTTCCGCGCAGTCCGTAGAGAGTTTCCTGAATCGCTGGGTTTCGCAGTACGTGCTGCTGGACGACAACGCGACGCAGGAACAAAAAGCGCAGTTCCCGCTGCGTGAAGCTTCGGTGCAGGTGGCCGAGGTCCCTGGACGTCCTGGCGTCTTCCGTGCCGTGGCGTTCTTGCGGCCGCATTTCCAGCTTGACGAACTCTCGATCTCGTTGCGCCTGGTTGCCGAACTGCCGGCCCAGGCCCAGAAGTCCTGAGCGTCTTTGCACTGACAACTCATCCATTAAAAGAGGTTATCAACAATGAAGGACATCTACGTCAAGTTCGGCAATCCGGCGCTCAAGGGCGAGTCGCAAGACAAGGACCACCCGGATTGGATCGAAGTCAGCTCGTGGCGCCACGAGATCATCCAGCCGCGCTCGGCCACTGCCTCGACTTCGGGCGGCCATACCGCAGAGCGTACCGAACATGGGGAAATGATCTTCACCAAGGACCTGGACGTCGTCAGCCCGCTGCTGTATCAGCACGCGTCGGGTGGCACCACCTTCGACGAAGTCACCATCGACTTCCTGCGCGCCGACGGCGAAGGCAACCGCGTCAAGTACCTTGAGATCAAGCTGAAGTACGTGATCATCGCCCGCGTGGCGCCGGAAGTGGTCGCCGAAGGGCTGCCGCACGAGTCTTTCTCGCTGAAGTACGCCGCCGTGCAGTGGAAGTACACGCAGCAGAAGGTGGGCGGCAATCAGGGCGGTAACGCCCAGGGCGCCTGGAGCCTGACCAAGAACGACAAGACCTACTCGGTCTGATCGCGGCTACGCCGGCAAGAAGACCGCGGCCCCTGCCGGGTCGCTGTCTTTTTTACTTGAGGCCCCGATGAAAGGATTCGAACCGAGTCTGTTCGACAAGCTGTTCGAAGGAGAGGGCCAGTCGCCCTATGCGCTGCGCCGCTTGTCGATCGAAGAGATGAAAGAGACGGTGGCGCGTGACATCGAGGCCTTGCTGAACACCCGCATGGTGTTCACCGAGGAGGACTTGAGGCGCTACCCGAACTGCCAGCGTTCGTTGCTGACGTACGGGCTGTCCGACTTTTCCGGGCTGAGCCTGGCAAGCCACTACGACCGCGAGTTCATCTGCCGTTCGCTTGAGCAGGCGATCGCGCGGCACGAGCCCCGGCTGACCCATGTCCGGGTGATGCTGCAGGTCGACAGCCGGGCGACGTCGGTGCTGTATTTCGCGATCACGGCCATGCTGGACGTGGGGCCTGCCCACGAACCCGTGACCTTCGACGCGACGTTGCAGCCGTCGACCTTGCAGTACTCCGTGACCAAAGGCTGGGCCAAGAGCCCGGCCACGGTCTGACGCATCAATCCGTAGTGCAGGTGCACTGTCGCGCTGGAATGGAAGACAACAATGGAAGAATTGCTGCCTTATTACGAGCGCGAACTTGGTTTTCTACGCAGTTCGTCGCGCGACTTCGCGGAACGGTATCCGAAGATCGCCGCCCGCCTCGGGCTGTCGGGCGAGACCTGCGAGGATCCGCACGTCGAACGCATGATCGAATCGTTCGCGTTGTTGAGCGCCCGCATCAACAAGAAGCTGGACGACGACTACCCCGAATTCACTGAAGCGTTGTTCGAGGTGATGTACCCGCATTATCTGCGGCCGTTTCCGTCGTGCAGCGTGGCCCAGTTCGACCTGGGGGGGGCGGGCGCCCAATTGACCGCGCCGGTGCGCATCGCGCGCGGCACGGAGTTGAAATCGCATCCGGTACGCGGCGTGGCGTGCCGATTCCGCACGGCCTATGCGGTGACGCTGGCGCCCATCGAAGTGCAACGCGCCGGCTTCGTGTCCAGCGCCAACGCGCCGGCCACGGCCAAGCTGCCTGCGGGCGTCACTGGCCGCTTTGCGGTGACGCTGGCTTGCCAGGGTGAAACGCAGCACTTCGGCCTGCCTGGCGTGGATACGCTGCGGGTATACCTGCACGGCGAGCCGTCATTCGTGGCGGCGCTGCGCGATGCGCTGTTCCTGCGCACGGCTGCGGCCTATGTCGAGTTGCAGCCGGGGCGATGGGACCGCATGCCCGCGATTCCGCTGGCGCAGGTCGGTCTGGCCGAAGACGACGCGTTGATCGATTTCCCTGCAAGCTCGCATCCCGCCTACCGCTTGCTGGCCGAATACTTCGTTTTTTCCGAGAAGTTCAATTTCATCGATATCGACCTGGCCGCGCTGCGCCCCTATCTGGGCACGGCGCGGCAGTTTACGTTGCACCTGCCCGTCACCGGGCTGCGCGCGGATTCCAATACGGCGCGCCTGCTGGAATCGACCACGGCGGACAACCTGAGGCTGGGCTGCACGCCGGTCGTGAACCTGTTCACGCAGCGCGCCGACCCCATCCGCGTGACGCACGCGGCCGCCTCGTATCCGGTGGTGGCCGACGCGCGGCGCGCCTTCGGCTATGAGGTCTATTCGATCGACCGCGTGCGCCAGGTGCGCCAGAACGCCCAGGGCGACGCGGTGGTGGACTTCCGGCCGTTCTATTCCCTGCACCATGGCGAGTCCCCGGAGGCCGCCGGCCATTACTGGACGATGCGGCGCGACGCCGCCATGGCGCAGCGCAGCCCGGGCTACGAAACCGAGATCTCCATCGTCGACATCGATTTCGACCCGTCGGTGCCGCAAACCGAAACGCTGAGCCTGGACCTGACCTGCACCAACCGGGACCTGCCTTCGCATATCGCCGTGGGCCAATCCGGCGGCGACCTGTTCCTGGAGGGCGGCACGGTGGCGCGCGCCATCCGCATGCTGCGCCGGCCGACGCATTCGCACCGCTTCCAGCAGGGCCGCGCCGCGCACTGGCGCCTGATCTCGCATCTGGCGCTGAACCACCTGTCGCTGGTGCAAAGCGGGCTGCCCGCCTTGAAGGAAACCTTGCGCCTGTACGACCTGTCCGGGTCGGCCGTGGCCGCGCGCCAGATCGAAGGGCTGGTGGGGCTGGACTACAAGCCGGCCACGCACTGGATGCCGGGCGAACCTTTCGCGACCTTCGTGCGCGGCATCGAGATCCGCCTGACCGTCAACGAAGACCATTTCGTGGGCACCAGCCTGCACACCTTCGTGGCGGTCATCAACCGATTCTTCGGCCTTTACGTGCACGCCAACAGTTTCGTGCAACTTGTCGTGCTGTCGCGCCGCGGCGCGGAGGAACTATTACGATGCCCCCCATGCAACGGCGACGCCATCCTAGCGTGATGGACACGCTGCTGGCAGAGCCGCAGCGATTCAAGTTCTTCCAGGCGGTGCGCTTGCTCGAGCAGTGCTTTGCTCGCCAGGAGCGCGGCGGCACGCGGCACACGGTGCCGGTGCACCTGCGTTTTCCGAATTCGCCGGGACTGGGCTTTCCGCCCAGCGAAATCGTCGACGCTGTGGCTTACGACAAGAATGGCGACGTGCTGGCCGACGAAGCGGCGCGCAAAGCCGCCGTGGCCGAGGGACGGCTGGGACGGGTCGATCTGACCCCCGCGTTCTTTGGCCTGCTTGGGGCGCAGGGCGCCTTGCCGCTGCACTATTCCGAGATGCTGGCCAATCGCGAGAGCCTGCGGCGCGACCGCGGCGCGCGCGCCTTCTTCGACATCTTCTCGAACCGGGCGGCGGCGCTGTTCTATGCGGCCTGGAAAAAATACCGCATGCCGTTGCGGCACGAGACCGAGCAGGACCATCACTACCTGCCGTTGCTGCTGGCGCTGGGCGGCATCGGCCATCCCGCGCTGCGCGACCGGCTGCACAACGGCGCAGGCCGGGTCTATGACGAATCCGTCGCGCACTATGCTGCGGCAGCCCGCCAGCGGCCCGTGTCCGCGCCTTTCCTGCAACGCGTGCTTCAGGATTACTTCGGCGTGCCCTTGCGCGTCGAGCAATTCGTGGGCCGCTGGTACGACGTGCCGCCGCAGAACCGCACACAGTTGGGGCACCCGGGGGCCGTGCTGGGCGTGTCGGCGCTGGCGGGCGACCGGATCTGGCAGCGCGACCTGCGCATCCGGCTGTGGATCGGCCCCTTGTCGAGTCAGGCGTTCGCGGACTTCCTGCCGGGCGGCGAACGCGCCCAGGCGCTGGAGAAGTTGCTGACGATGTTCGGAGGCATGACCTTCGAATACGAGGTCCGGCTGGTGCTGGCGCGCGAGAGCGTCACGCCCAGCCAGCTGGGCGGAGGCGGCGAGGTGCGGCTGGGCTGGAACTCGTTCCTGTGCACCGGCCCGGCGGAAGCGGACCGCGACGACGCCAGCTACGAACTGCACACCATTCACTGATCCATAAAAAAACAGAGACTCATGGCTACACCGCTGAAGACCTTGATCGGGAAGTTGAACCAGACGTGCCGCCAGGCGGCCGAACGCGCCGCCAGCCTGTGCATGGCGCAAGGCCATTACGAGGTGGATCTGGAGCACCTGTTCCTGGCGCTGCTGGAAAAGCCGGCCAGCGACGTGAGCATCATCGCGCGGCGTTGCCATATCCATACCGACGCGCTGGAAGCCGACCTGAAGGCCGAGATCGGCCGCTTCAAGAACGGCAACACGCGCACGCCGGTGTTCTCGGCCCATCTGCCCAAGTTGTTCGAGCACGCGTGGCTGATCGCCTCGCTGGACACGCAGACGACGCGCATCCGCTCAGGACACTTGCTGCTGGCGCTGTTGACGGAGCCCGACCTGGCGCAGCTGGCCCGACGGGGGTCGACCTTGTTCGAGTCGTTCCGGCTGGATGCGCTCAAGCATGACTTCGCGGCGCTGACGGAAGGCTCGGAAGAAGGCGGGCAGGCGGTCGCGTTCTCTGAGGGGGCGGCGCCGCAAGGCGAGGCCGGGCAGCCCGCCCCGGGGCTGACGCAGACGCCCGCGCTGGACCAGTTCACCACCAACCTGACCGAACGCGCCCGCGACGGCAAGATCGATCCGGTGATCGGGCGCGACGCCGAGATCCGCCAGATGATCGACATCCTGACGCGGCGCCGGCAGAACAACCCCATCCTGACCGGCGAGGCGGGCGTGGGCAAGACCGCCGTGGTCGAGGGCCTGGCGCTGCGCATCGTGGCGGGCGACGTGCCGCCGGCCTTGGCTGAGGTGACGCTGCGGGTGTTGGACATGGGCTTGCTGCAGGCCGGCGCCAGCGTCAAGGGCGAGTTCGAGAACCGGCTGAAGAACGTGATCGACGAGGTCAAGAAAAGCCCGTCGCCCATTATCCTGTTCATCGACGAAGCCCACACGATGATCGGCGCGGGCGGGCAGGCGGGCCAGAGCGACGCGGCGAATCTGCTCAAGCCGGCGTTGGCGCGCGGCGAGCTGCGCACCATCGCCGCTACGACGTGGAGCGAATACAAGAAGTTCTTCGAGAAGGACGCGGCGCTGGCCCGCCGTTTTCAGGTGGTCAAGGTCGAAGAGCCGGACGAGGGGCTGGCCGCGTCCATGCTGCGCGGCATGGCGCCGCTGATGGAGCGCCATTTCGGCGTGCGCATCCTGGACGAGGCGATCAGCGCGGCCGCCCGGCTGTCGCATCGCTACATTACCGGGCGACAGTTGCCCGACAAGGCGGTGAGCGTGCTGGATACGGCCTGCGCGCGCGTGGCCCTGGGGCGCAGCGCCACGCCGGCGCTGATCGACGACGCGCGCCACCGCCTGACGCGCCTGCGTACCGAACAGGCGGCGTTGCGCCGCGAGGCCGCCACCGGTGCGCCGAACCCGCGCCTGGCAGAACTGGACACGGAGATTCAGGCGGTCGAGCAGACGCTGGCGGACGCCGAAGCGCGCCATGCGGCCGAGACCCGCCTGGTGGAGCAGATCCATGCGCTGCGAGCCGAGCTTGAGGCGCAAGGGCAGGACGCGCCGGTAGCGGAACCCGCGGCGCCTTCCTCGGCGCGGCGCAAAGCGGCCGCGCCGGCCCTGACACCGCAACAGCAGCGGCTGGCGGGATTGATGGAAGAACTGAGGGCGTTGCAGGGCGAGCAGCCCTTGGTGCCCGCGTGCGTGGACGGCCAGATCGTGGCCGAAATCGTGTCGGCATGGACCGGCATCCCGCTGGGCCGCATGGTCAATGACGAGATCCGCACCGTGCTGCAGTTGCAGCCGATGCTGGCAGAGCGCGTCATCGGCCAGGACCACGCCTTGCACGCGATCGCGCAACGCGTGCGCACGGCGCGCGCCGGCCTTGAGGATCCGGACAAGCCGAAAGGGGTTTTCCTGTTCGTGGGGCCGTCGGGCGTCGGCAAGACCGAGACGGCGCTGGCGCTGGCCGACATCCTGTACGGCGGCGAGCGCAAGCTGGTCACGATCAACATGAGCGAATACCAGGAGGCCCACAGCATCTCGGGCCTGAAGGGATCGCCGCCGGGTTACGTGGGTTACGGAGAAGGGGGCGTCCTGACCGAGGCCGTGCGGCGCCAACCCTACAGCGTGGTGCTGCTGGATGAGATCGAGAAAGCCCATCCCGATGTGCTGGAGCTGTTCTTCCAGGTCTTCGACAAGGGTGTGATGGACGACGCCGAGGGCCGCGAGATCGACTTCCGCAACACGCTGATCATCCTGACGTCCAACGTGGGTTCCAGCACGATCATGCAGGCGTGCCTGAACAAGCCGGCCGATGAGCGCCCGTCGCCCGACCAATTGTCGGAACTGCTGACGCCGCAGCTGTACAAGGCGTTCAAGCCCGCCTTCCTGGGCCGCATGAAGACCATTCCCTATTTTCCGGTGGACGACGATGCGCTGGCGCACATCATCGGGCTGAAGCTCGGGCGCATTGCGCGCCGGGTGCAAGCCACGCACCGTGCCGTATTCGAGTGGGACGAGGCGCTGGTCGACGCGGTGCTGGCGCGTTGCACCGAGGTGGATACCGGGGCGCGCAATGTGGACCACATCCTCAACGGCGCGTTGTTGCCCGAGATCGCCGAACACGTGCTCAGCCGCATGGCGCAGGGCGAAACCATCGCCAAGATCCGCGTGGGCGCGGGCAAGAACGGCGACTTCCGCTTCCGCATGAGCTGACCAGAGGAGACGCCGACATGGCCCTTGAACTTGCCGCGGCCAGCCTGTTGGGCGCAGGCTTCACCCAGGCCGATCGCCTGCTTGACCTGAGTACGCCGCTGGGCCAGGACAGATTGCTGGCGGAGCGGCTGCAAGGCACCGAGCAGCTGAGCGACGGCGGTTTCGTCCTGCACGTGGATGCGCTGTCCGACGACGCGCACATCCCGTTGAAGGCCCTGATCGGGCAGCCGGTGCAGGTGAAGCTGCAGACCGCCTTGGGCCGCGACGAACATCGTGTCTGGTGCGGGCTGGTGTCGCAGGCCCGCTTCGAAGGCGCGAACGGCGGCTTCGCGCGCTACCGGCTGCGCGTCGAACCGTGGCTGGCGCTGCTGCGCCAGCGGCGCGACAGTTATGCGTTCCAGGACTTGTCGGTGATCGAAATCATCGACAGCGTGTTCGGCGACTACAACGGCCAGGGCGCAGTGGCGCCGCAATGGCGCTGGGAAGTGAAAGACCGCGACACGTACGCCAAACGTAGCCTGACCATCCAGTACCGGGAGACCGACTACGCCTTCATCGAGCGCTTGCTGGCGGAGGAAGGGCTGTTTTATTGGGTCGAGCATGAAGCGGGCGATGGCGAACCGGGCACGCATACCGTCGTCATCGCCGACCACAACGGCGCCTTCGAGGCCGGCCCGCAAGCGAGCGTCAAGTTCCAACGCGCCGATGCGACCGAAACCGAAGACACCATCCAGGCCTGGCGGCAAAGCCGTACCTGGCGCACCAATGCCGTGCGTCTGGCCACGTGGGACTACCGCGCGATGCAGGCCCGCAAGGCCAGCGCGCAGGTCGACGACAAGCTGCCGAACGCCATGGAACTGGCCGACTCCGATTACCCCGGCCAATACCTGTTCGAGGACGGCGATCAGGGCGACCGTCTGGCCCACAATGCGCTGGCCGCGCAGCGCTTGCGGCAGTCCCTCTATGAAGGCGAGGGCACCGTGCGCACGCTGGCGCCGGCGCAGCGCTTTACGTTGACCGGCCATTGGGGGCCGTCGCAAGGCGCCGGCGCGGATTTCGTGGTGCTGCGCATCCGCCACGATGCGCGCAACAATTTCGACGAAAGCCTGGGGCGCGCGGTAGCCCAGGCGCTGGGCGCGGCCGGCGAATCGCAGCACGACGAGGCGGACTTCTACCGGAACCGGTTCGAGGCGATTGCCGCCTCGCTGGAGTACCGGCCCAGTACCCAGGACGGACACGGCGCGCGGCTGCATCCGCGCCCCACGGTGCATGGCGCGCAGACCGCGCTGGTGGTGGGGGCAGCCGACCCGGTCCACACCGACCGCGACCATCGCATCAAGATCCAGTTCCACTGGCAGCGCGGCAGCGCTTCCAGCAACCGCCAGGACCATCCGGCGGGCGCCGACAATGCGCCGGCCAGCGACGCGCTGGGCACCTGGGTGCGTGTGGCCGAGCCCGTGGCCGGATCCGATTGGGGCGGCCATTTCGTGCCGCGCCTGGGGCAGGAAGTGCTGGTGCAATTCCTGCATGGCGACATCGACCGCCCGGTGGTGGTGGGCGCCTTGTACAACGGCGCAGGCGCGGAGAACGCCGCGAACAACCAGGTGCAGGGCGGGGCAGCCAAGGCCACCGGCAACGCGCCCGCCTGGTTTGCCGGCAGCGAAGCGGGCCATGCGCACAACGTGGTGATGTCGGGCTTCAAGACGCAGGCCCTGGCGCAAAGCGGGCAGGGCATGGGCGGGTTCAACCAGCTTGTGCAGGACGACACGCCGGGGCAATCGCGCCTGACCGCGTCCACCACGCAGGCCGAGGCGCGGTTGAATCTGGGGCACTTGAAGCAGCAACGCGACAACGAACGACTGTCTGACCTTGGCCACGGCGCCGAGTTGGCCACCAGCGAAGCGTTGGCGCTGCGGGCGGGCGAGGGCTTGCTGATCAGCGCGGATAAGCGCGAGGGCGCTGCCGGCGGCTTGCTGGACAGCGAAGAGGCCATCAAGCAGATGGAAAACGCCATCGAACAGGCGGGCGAGCTGGCCGCCACGGCCGTCCGCCAGGAAGCCACCCTGTCGGGCGATGGCGGTAAGACGCGGGCGTTGAACGAGCTGGACGCGGTGCGCAAGGTGATCGAGGGCACCAAGGCTGAGGAAGCCGTCACGGTGCCTGCCTATACGCTGCCGCACATCCAGGTGAGCGCACCCAAGGGCATCGGCCAGTACACGCCGCACAATGCGTTTACGGTGGCCGGAACTACCTTGTGCCAAGTCGCACCCGATGTGAACTGGGCCGCTGGTGCGAATTTGGCTATCTGCGTGGCGCAGGGCGTGGTGCTCTTCACCAAGGGGCTGGGCGGCAGTGGCCGGGCAGTCCAGGAACAAGGCATCCGCCTGCATGCCGCCGGCGGCAAGTTGCGCTTGCAGAGCCAGAAGGCGCGCATGCGTCTGGCGGCCGAAAAGGCGGTGACGCTGGTGTCGGCCCAAGGCGCCGTCGACGTGAACGCGTCGAAGAAGGTGCTGGCCACGGCGGCGGGCGCCTACATGCGGATCGAGGGCGGCGGCATCCAGCTGCATGCTCCAGGCAAGGTCGAGCTGAAGGCGGGTGTGCATAACTGGGTGGGGCCGCAAAGCGGGACCGGACCGGCGCAGCCGCCGCAGGGGGATATGGAAGGTTGCGCTGCGGCGCTGGAGGACGCGGCCGGCAGCGGCGCGTTGGCGGCGTGACGATGGATACGACGCCGCATCGCCCCGGACCCTGGACGGCTTGCGCCGAGGATTGCGTCGAACGGGCCATCGCAGGCTTGCGTGCGGTGCTGGACGGGCGCGGCGACCGGCGCGTGCTGCTTTTATGCGACTCGACGCTGGCCGACCCCCTGGCCGACGACATCGCCGCGGCGGGGCTGGCGCGGCGCGAGGTCGATCTGATTTCGCAAGGCGCGTCCGCCCCGCCTTTGTACCTGGCAGAGGTGCCCGACGAAATCCGGCACGAACGCCTGGTCAACGCCAGCATCAGGCTGGCCGTGGACGAAGCCATGCGCCCGGCGCCTGCGGGCAAGCGCCCGCGTTCGATGTCGGCGTGGCTGGCTACCGACCTCCCGCTGGCGGAAGTGGCGCAGCGCCTGGTCCTGCGCGCGCGGCTGCGCGACGCGCAAGGCCGTGTGCGCATCCTGCGGTTCTGGGATCCGCGCACCACGCAGTACCAAAGCGAGCTCTACGCCGGTACTGCGCCGGCCTCGTGGATTCCGGGCGCGACCTGGATGACCGTGGACGGGTTCGCGCGCTGGCAGACACTGCCGGATACACCCGGCCCGATGCAGACGGTCACGCCGGATTGGCAGCGCCTGGCGCGCCTGGGCCGCATCAATGCCGTGCTGCAGCGGCTGAACGCGGGCGGCTTGCGTGTCGGTCCGTCGGTGCTGGATGCGGTGCGGCAAGCACTGGATGCCGGCGCGGCATGCGGTATCGATGATGATGAGGACGTCGCGCTGTTCGCCGCCTGGCGAGTGCGTCTGGATGCGCCGCTGGAGCGCGCGCCGTCGTTTGCGGCCTTGCTGCGCGAGGTGCGGGAAGAGGGCGGCCATTTGCGCAACGCGGCGCAAGACATGGATGACGAAGATTGGGAGCGCTTTGCGCGGCAAGCGCAAACGCGGGAGGACTTGCAAGCATGACTGACTACGACGCGCTGCCCTGCAAGGGCAAGTTCTGCGGCCGACCCGGGCTGCCCATTCTGCCGATGCGGATTGCTTACGTGCCGGGCGGCAAGAATGACCTGCCGGACGGCGTGTACATGGACGCCGAGCTGTATTACGACACCATGCGCCAGGGCGCCTACATGCTGCGCGCGATCACGGCGGGCTATGTGTACATCTGGGATCCGCGGCGCAGTTACGGCTGGCGCGCGTTTGCGGCGACGGCCACCGGACAGATGAAGGAAGTGCCGGT
>NZ_DBHKZA010000010.1:31123-104002 GCF_057314935.1 Achromobacter sp. | reverse complement strand
GTCAGCGGCAGCTTCAGCGACAAGAACGTGGCCAACGGCAAGACCGTGGCCTATGTGCTGGGCGGAGCGGATGCCGGCAATTACGCGTTGGGTAACGGCGTGACCAAGGGCAAGGCCAACATTACGCCCGCGACCCTTACCGGCGCCATCACGGCTGCGGGCAAGGTCTACGACGGAGGCGTCGCGGCCGCGACTCAAGGCAACCTCACGGGGGTGATCCTGGGCGACGTCGTCGGCTTGTCCACCACCGGCTCGTTCGCAGACAAGAACGTCGGCAACAGCAAGACGGTGAACGTCGGGGGTTCGTTGACGGGCCTGGATGCGGGCAACTACGTGCTTGCCGCCAATACGACCACCACCGCCAACATTACGCCCAAGGCGATCACCGGCGCGCTGACGGCCGCCGGCAAGGTGTATGACGGCTTGCGCGATGCGGCCACGACGGGCACGCTGAACGGCGTGGTGCAGGGCGACAACGTCGCCGTCAATGCCACGGGCCTGTTCGGCGACAAGAATGTCGGCAACGGCAAGCTGGTGGCGGTGAATGGCGTGCTGACCGGGGCTGATGCGGGCAACTACACGCTGAGCACCAACGCCACGACGCTGGCCAACATTACGCCCAAGGCGTTGACGGGCGCCATCACGGCCGCCGGCAAGACCTATGACGGCACCACCGCGGCCAGCACGACGGGCACGCTGAACGGCGTGGTCCAGGGCGACACCGTTGCGCTGTCGACGACAGGCGCCTTCGCCGACAAGAACGCCGGCGTGGGCAAGCAAGTCAACGTCAACGGCACGCTGACGGGTACGGACGCCGGCAACTACACGGTCAGCGCCAACGGCACGACGGTTGCCACCATCACGCCGAAGACGATCACGGGCGCCATCACGGCCGCGGGCAAGGTCTACGACGGTTCGGTCGCCGCCAGCACGTCGGGCAGTCTGGCCGGCCAGATCCTGGCCGACGCCGTGGCGCTGTCGACCTCCGGCTCGTTCGCAGACAAGAACGTCGGCAACGGCAAGACGGTGAGCGTCGGCGGCTCGCTGACGGGTGCGGATGCCGGCAACTACACGCTGGTGGCCAATACGACCACCACCGCCAACATCACGCCCAAGGCGATCACCGGCGCGCTGACGGCCGCCGGCAAGGTGTATGACGGCTTGCGCGATGCGGCCACGACGGGCACGCTGAACGGCGTGGTGCAGGGCGACAACGTCGCCGTCAATGCCACGGGCCTGTTCGGCGACAAGAATGTCGGCAACGGCAAGCTGGTGGCGGTGAATGGCGTGCTGACCGGGGCTGATGCGGGCAACTACACGCTGAGCACCAACGCCACGACGCTGGCCAACATTACGCCCAAGGCGTTGACGGGCGCCATCACGGCCGCCGGCAAGACCTATGACGGCACCACCGCGGCCAGCACGACGGGCACGCTCAACGGCGTGGTCCAGGGCGACACCGTTGCGCTGTCGACGACGGGCGCCTTCGCGGACAAGAATGCCGCTATCGGCAAGCTGGTCAATGTCACCGGTTCGCTGACGGGGGCGGATGCCGGCAACTACACCGTCAGCGCCAACGGCACGACCACGGCGACGATCGCGGCACGCCAATTGAACGGCGCGCTGGGTGCGCTGGACAAGGTCTATGACGGCGATACCGTGGCAACGGTCACCGGCGCTGACGCCATCGCCGGCATCATCGCGGGCGATGCGCTGGGGGTGGCGGGCAGCTTCTCCGATAAGAACGCGGGCGAGGGCAAGACTGTCGCCTTCGCGTTGACTGGCGGCGACGCAGGCAACTACGTCTTGAATGCCGCCGATGCGCGCGCCGCCATTGCGCGTCGCGTGCTGGGTATCGACGGCACCACGGTCGCAGGCAAGGTCTACGACGGCAGCACGTCCGCCCAGGCATCCGCAGGATCGCTGACCAACCTGGTCGAAGGCGAATCGCTGGCCGTAGGAACCACGGCAACGTTCGACAACGCCAACGCCGGCAACCGCAACGCCAACGTGCGCTACGCCTTGGCCGACGGCGACAACGGCCTGGCCAGCAACTATGTGCTGGCCGACACGCAGCATCAGGCTGTGATCGATCGCCGCGCCATCACCGTCGCGGCCGACGACAAGACCAAGCGTGCAGGCGATGTGGATCCGGCGCTGACGTGGCGCGTCACCCAGGGCAATCTGGTGGGCAACGACACGCTGGCCGGCCTGCTTAGCCGCGCGGCGGGCGAGACGGCCGGCAACTACGTCATCGGCGCGGGTGGCCTGTCCAACAGCAACTACCTGGTTGCGGCGCAGGATGGCACGCTGGTCATCAGCAATGCCGTGCAACCGGACAGCCGTCGCGAGGCTGCGCTGTCGACGGCGCAATGGCTGCAGGCCGCGGTAGGCACTGCCAATTCGACGCCGCCCAACCCGACGGGCGACTTGAACTTCGTGCCGGTCGACTCCAGCAGCCAAGGCCAGGGCGGCAATGCGAAGCCGGCGCCGAACGCAGGCCAGGGCGCGCGCAGCATGCAAGGCCCCGCTCAGGTCCTGGTGATTGACGGCGGTATCCGCCTGCCCGAAGGCGTTGCCCAGGGCGGTATCTGATCCCGGCCCCTGATACGGCGAACGCCACGACTTATCCGCTTGCCGGCTGCCCATTGCCCTACGGGGGCGTGGGCAGCCGCTCCGAACACCCGATTCCCACACGATCATGACGCAAGTTTCATCTTTCGCACGTCCGCACTACCTGGTCCTGGCGCTTGCCGCGCTGCTGCCTGCGGCGGTTTCCGCCCAGCAGATCCCCAACGCCGGCCGTATCCTTCAGGAACAGGCGACTGAACCGCAGCCGCCGGCCCCGTCGCCCGACCTGAACCTGAGCAGCCCCGTTCCGGGCACCGTTGCGCCCGGCGGCCCGCAGGCCAGCGTGACTCGCATCGACCTGACGGGCAACCAAGCCTTCTCAAGCGAGCAGTTGCTGGGGCTATTGGGCGACTACCAAGGCAAGTCCTACGACCTGGCCGGCATGCAGGACCTTGCCAACCAGCTGACGCGCTACTACCGCGATGCGGGTTATCCGTTTGCACGCGTCTACCTGCCCGCGCAGGGGCTGGAAAACGGCGTGCTGCGCCTGCAGGTCGTCGAAGGCCGTTATGGCGAAGTCAAGACGGAAGGCGATGCCGCCCTAGCCGCACGTGCCCAGGCCTACCTCAGCCCGCTGAAATCCGGCGACATCATCGAAAGCGCTTCGCTGGAACGCGCGGCGCTGCTGTTGTCCGACCTGCCCGGCGTCACCGCCAGCCCGATCATTCGCCCTGGCCAGCAGCTGGGCACGGGGGATCTGGTCGTGCAGGTTGAGCGTGGCGACCGCGTCAACGGCAGCGTCGGCCTGGACAACCAGGGCAACCGCTACACGGGCCAGTACCGCGCCAACGCCGCACTGTCGATCAACAGCCCCTTCATGCTGGGCGACCAGATCACGCTGCGTGCGCAGCGCACGAGCGAAAGCCTGAACTACGGTGACGTTGGCTACAGCGCTCCGCTGGGCAGTTCGGGCCTGCGCGGCCGCGTGGGCTACGGTTACACCGGCTATGAGCTGGGCAAGGAATTCAGCGACCTGGACGCGCACGGCACCGCCAAGGTGGCCAGCGTGGGCCTGAGCTATCCGTTGATCCGTTCGCAAAGCCGCAACCTGACCATTGGCATCGATTTCCTGCACAAGAAGCTGCGCGACGACTATCGCGCCGCCGAGATCGAGCAGAACAAGTTCAGCAACAGCGTGCCGATCGCGGCGCAGTTCGACGTGCGCGACAGCCTGGGCGGCGGCGGGTTGACCTACGGCGCCTTGAGCTGGACGCCGGGCACCCTGAAGCTGGACGGCAACCTCGCTACCGCCGACAGCCTGAGCGCAAACTCGGCGGGTCACTACAGCAAGTTGAATCTTGACATCGCGCGCCTGCAATCCGTGTCGTCGCGCTGGAGCCTGTTCGGCCGTTTCAGCGGTCAATGGACCAACGACAACCTGGATTCGTCCGAAGACTTCGGTCTGGGCGGACCCGCCGGCGTGCGCGCCTACCCCGTGGGCGAAGGCTACGGTGACCGTGGCTGGCTTGCGCAGGTGGAAGTCCGCTACGCGGCAGGCGCCGTCACCCCGTTCGCGTTCTACGACGCGGGCCGGGTAGAGATTTCCTCCCATCCCTGGCAGGCCGGCGAGAACTTCCGCCGCGTCGCCGGGGCTGGCGTCGGCGCCCGCGTTGCCGTGGGCGGCTGGCGGGGCGAAGCCACGGTCGCATGGCGCACCGATGGCGGCGCGCCGCAGTCCGACAGCCGGGACCACAAACCCTTGTTCTGGGTAAGCGCGCAGTACTTGTTCTAAGCCAGCGCGCCGGCTTGGCCCCTGTCTTCCTCCCGGAGACAGGGGCCCTTTTTTTTGCGCCGCGGCATCGCGTCAGCGTATCGTCAGCCAGGACGGCTCTTGTTACGCATTCGTGGGTTATCCGTGTAATACCCGGTTCTCGGGGGGAAGGCTTTTCCATAAACTACCGCACCGCCCCTGTATCGACCCCGATAACGATCCCCATAACGAGAACGCCATGAGACAGTTTCTTCCCACCCTGGGCGCCGCCCTGGTCTTGTCGCTGAGCACGCACGCCGCGCTGGCCCAGCCGGCGCCCGCCGCCGCTGCTTCGGCCGCGCCCGCCGCCGCCACCGCCGTGCCGCGCGATCCCTTCTTCTGGCTGGGAGAGATCAACAAGGCCACCGCCGTCATCAATACCGATGAAGGCCTGCTGGACAAGTCCATCGCGCCGCGCCTGGCCGCCGGCGTCGCCAAGGTGATCAACGACGGCAACCAGCCGGGCGCCAAGCGGCCCGCCAGCGTCATCACCTTCGAGCCGCTGCTGATCAAGGCGGCGGGCGAAGACGTGACCTTGCTGCACGCCGGCCGTTCCAGCCAGGACATGCATGCGACCTACCGCAGCGCCATCCTGCGCGACAAGCTGCTGGAACTGGCTGACCAGTTGAATAAGACCTCCACCACGCTGGTCGAGCTGGCCGCCAAGCATGCGGGCACGATCGTGCCGAACTACACCAACGGCGTGGCGGCGCAGCCCAACAGCTATGGCCACTATCTGCTGGGCCAGGCGGCCGGCCTGGCGCGCGACGCGCAGCGCATCCGCGAGGCCTACGTCCGCATCGACCGCTCGCCCATGGGCACGACGGTGCTCAACGGCACCAGCTGGCCGCTGGACCGCAAGCGCATGGCGCAATACCTGGGCTTTGAGGCGCTGGTCGACAACGCCTACGACGCCTCGCAGATCTCGTCCATGGACCAACCCGTGGAAGTCGCCTCGATCGTGACCAGCATTGCGCTGCGCACGGGCAACTTTGTCGAAGACGTCATGACGCAATATGCGCAGTCGCGTCCCTGGATATTGCTGGAAGAAGGCGGCGGCAATACGTATGTGTCCAGCGCCATGCCGCAAAAGCGCAATCCTGGGCTGTTGAACGACACGCGCAGCGATGCGTCCACCGCGGTGACCCTGGCGATGGGCCCCGTCATCCAGACGCACAACATCACGCCGGGCATGAGCGATCCGAAAGACGTGAAGCAGAACTCCGCCATGGTCGACAGCGGCATTTCGGCGCTCAAGCGCTGGGACCGGGTGCTGAAGGCCATGGTCATCAGCCCCGACCGCGCGCTGGAAGAGTTGAACAGCGACTGGACCGCTTCGCAGGAACTGGCCGACGTGCTGATGCGCAAGTACAAGCTGCCGTTCCGCGACGGCCACCACTTTGCCTCGGAAGTCGTGACGTACGCCAAGACCAACAACATCAAGCCGTTGGACTTCCCGTACGAGCAAGCCCGCCGCATCTATGCCGACGCCATGAAGGATTCGAAGTACGGCAACGAGCTGCCGATGAGCGAAGCGGAATTCCGTTCGACGCTGGACCCCGTGGCCATCGTGAAGAACCGCGCCACCAGCGGCGGCCCGCAGCCCGCGGAGATGGACCGCATGCTGAAAGAGGCGCGCGACCAGTTGACCTCGCAAGGCAAGTGGATCAAGGAGCGCCGCGACCACATCAACCAGTCGCTGGCGGACCTGGACAAGAAGTTTGACGCGCTGGCGGCCAGCGAAGCCAAGGCGAAGTAAGCGCCCGCGGACGCCGTCAGCGGACGGCGTCCAGCACGCATCCGCGCAGCCAGCGATGGGCGGCGTCGCCGTCCATGCGTGGATGCCACAGCATCGACACCGTGAACGCCGGCATCGTGAAGGGCAACGGGAAGGTGTGCATGCCTGCCCGCAAGTTGCCCGTATGGCGTTCGGGCACGGTGGCGATCAGGTCGGATCCGCGCGCCAGCGCCAGCGCGGTGGAAAAGCCGCCTGCAATGGTGGCGATGTGGCGTTCCCGGCCGTGCGAGGCCAGCGCGTCGTCGACCGGCCCTTTCTCCAGGTTGCGTCGCGAGACGAGGATGTGGCGGGCGGATGCATAGCGGGCAAGCGTGACCTTGCCTTGGCTGAGCGGATGTCCGGCACGCATCACGCCGACGAAGCGATCCTGGAACAGTGCCCGGGTGCGCAGCTCGGGGCTGGCCGTGTCGCCGACGATGCCGGTGTCCAGATCCACGGCGCCTTCGCGTAGCGGCGCGCTCTCCTTATCCGTTTTCTGCACGAAGCGCAGTCGCACGCCAGGCGCTTCGGCGCCGACACGCGCCAGCAGGCCCGGCCCGACATTCTCCGCAAAGCCGTCGCTTGTGCGCAGCGTGAAGGTGCGCGCCAGCTGCTTGAGGTCCAGCTGCGCCGCAGGGCGCAGCACCGCTTCCACATCTTGCACCAGCACGGGAACCCGGCCGCGCAATTCCAGCGCCCGCGGCGTGGGTACCAGGCCGCGTCCGGCACGCACCAGCAGCGGATCGCCCGTGGCCTCGCGCAGGCGCGCCAGCGCCCGGCTCATGGCGGACGGGCTGAGCCGCAAGCGGCGGGCGGCGCGCGCGACGCTGCCCTCGGCCAGCAGGACGTCCAGGGTGATCAGCAGGTTCAGGTCGGGGGTGGACATGCCGCAACCGTAGCACGGCGAGCGCGCCCTGGTGGATTTTGATAGGGCGTTTGGTGCAGGTATTCAATGCAAATGCTGCGCCTTCCGCCAGATGCCGGGCGCGCCTAGGATGGGTGCAGGGCGTCATGTCGATGTCCCAATCCGCTCGCAGGCCATATCGTGCATCCCTCCGCCCATTCGATTTCCCCTTCTCGCCCCGCTTTGCCTCTGATGGCGTGCTTGGCCGTGTCGATGCTGTTGCCCGCATTGGGCACCAGCATCGCCAACGTCGCGCTTCCAACCTTGGCGAAGGCGTTCGACGCGCCGTTCCAGGCGGTGCAATGGATCGTGCTGGCCTATCTGCTTGCCATCACGACGTTGGTCGTCAGTGTGGGTCGGTTAGGGGATCTGGTCGGCCGGCGCAGGCTGATGCTGGCCGGAATCATGCTGTTCACGGCAGGGTCGGCGCTGTGTGGCGCGACGCCATGGCTGGCAGGCTTGATCGCTGCGCGTGCCGTGCAGGGGCTGGGGGCCGCCATCATGATGGCATTGACGATGGCGTTCGCCAGCGACGTCGTATCCAAGGAGAAGACCGGCAGCGTGATGGGTTTGCTGGGCACGATGACGGCGATAGGCACTGCCTTGGGGCCTACCTTGGGGGGCGGGCTGATCGCCGTTGCCGGATGGCAGTCGCTGTTTCTGCTCAATGTGCCATTGGGCTTGCTTGCGCTTTCGCTGGCGTGGCGTTATCTGCCGCCGGACCAGAAGGCGGGGAAGGCCGGCTTCGACCTGCAAGGGGCGCTGGCGCTGGCCATGGCCGTTGCCGCATATGCGTTGGCGATGACGGGGAGCGGCGGCGGGTTCGGCGTGATGAATGCACTGCTGCTGGGGTTTGCGCTGGTGGCTGGGGCCATGTTCCTGCGGCGGCAGGCCACGGCGGCATCGCCGCTGATACGGTTGGACCTTTTTCGCCAGCGGGTGCTGAGCGCGGGCGTGGCAACGAATGCGCTGGTCGCGACCGTGATGATGACAACGTTGGTGGTCGGCCCGTTCTATCTCGCCGGGGCATTGGGGTTGAGCCCGGCACGGGTGGGCCTTGCGATGTCTTGCGGGCCGCTCGTGGCCGCGCTGGCGGGCGTTCCGGCCGGGCGCTGCGTGGATGCCTATGGCGCGCAGCGCACGATGCTCGTGGGCCTGATGGCGATGATCGCGGGCACTGCGCTGTTGTCGTTGGCGTTCCGGAAGGCCGGCATTGCCGGCTACGTGGCGCCGCTATCGGTGCTGACGGCGGGCTATGCGCTGTTCCAGGCGGCCAACAACAGCGCCGTCATGGCCGGCGTTGGGTCGACGCAGCGCGGGGCGGTTGCGGGTGTGCTCAATCTGTCGCGCAACCTTGGGCTGATCACCGGCGCGTCCCTGATGGGAGCCGTGTTCGCTTTTGGGGCGGGGGCAGACGACCTGGGTGCCGCGCCGCCCGCCGCGTTGGCGGCAGGCATGGGCTGGACGTACCGCGTGGCGGCGGCGTTGCTGGGTGTGGCGTGGGTTGTGGCCGCGGCGGCGGGCAGGCGCCGGCAAGCGGCCGCATAGGGCGTCCCCGCCCGCAGGGGCGACCTGTCGTTCAGGCGCGCCCCAAGCCTGCTCAAATCATGGAATGCCCGCTCTTCCTGGCTGCGTGGATGTCCTTGCACAGCGTTACGCACAAGAGCGCGAGGATGGCGGCCGATAGCGCGGGCCAGATCAGAAAATAAATGGTCAACCACATGTCGATCTCCTGGTTTGAATGGGGGGATCAGCGTCCCGCGGTGTCAGCGGCAAGCTGGCCGGAGGGCGCGTCGTGCGCCATCGCGTCGTGTTCGCGGTGGAAGGACGTGACGCGGTCGGCCAACACGCTGAAATCGAACCGTTCGCGATTGCGCAGGCTCAGCGCCACGCAGACCGTCGCGCTGGCGCCGTAGGCGGTCAGCGAGGCCATCAGCACGATGTAGTCGCGCAGGCTGCCGATGAAGACGGGCAGCATGACCGCGACGCCGATCGTGCCAACGGTGATGGCGAGGGTGCGGCCCAGGAAGCCGAACGCCATCAGCCCCAGCACCACGCCGCCGCCGATGGCTGCGCAGATTTCGAAGAAGACCGCGATGGCGCCCGTAATGGGCAGCAATTCAAAGCGCACGATGGTGAACAGCACCACGGCGGACAGCACTGACGTGACGAAGGCGCGGTTGTTCACGCGGTCCCAGTAGAAGCTGGCGATGACGGGGAAGACGATGGCGCCCCACAGCGCGCCCACGAACACCAGCATGACCAGGATGTCCAGTCGCAGGCTGGCGAAGATCACGCCGATCATCGTGGCGATGATCATGGTGGCGCGGCCCCACCACAGCATGCGCCGCGGGTCCGGGCGTCCGGCGGCCAGGTTCTTGGCGTAAACGTCGGTCATGACGATGGCCGACAGCGCCGCCAGGTCGGAGTCGGCGGTGGAGGACAGCGAACCCACGACCAGCAGGAAGAAGAGCGCGATGCCGAACGGCGGCAGATAGGTGGATGCCATCTGCGGGATGATGTTGTTCATGTCGCCGTTGGCGGGCTCCAGCCCGACGAACAGCGCCAGCAGCCCCAGCATGCCCAGGCCGATCACGACGGCGCCGTAGCCGACCGTGGCGGTCAGGAAGGTGGGCTTGATCAGGTCTTCACGCACGGCGAACAGGCGCTGCGCAATAGTCTGGTTGCCGATGGCGTACGCCAGCACGGCGACGAAGTACGGCGCGCCTTGCTCCAGGATGGCCTTGGTGGAATAGAAGTCGGCCTGGTCGCTGTTCAAGCGCCACATGTTCGCCTGCAGCATGTCGGGGCCGCCCGCGTTGAAGAAGATCAGCGGGATGATGATGACCGCGGCGATGATCATCGCCGCCAGCTGCGCGAAGTCGGTCATCACCGACGTGCGAAAGCCCGACCACAGGGTGTAGGACAGCACGCCCAGCCCGGCGATCAGCACGCCCTGGATGAACGTAAGCGGACTGAGGATCGAGACCAGCGCGCCGGCGGCCGTGAAGTTCACCATCAGGCTGATGCAGCTGCCCACGATGTTAGACACTGCCATGATCATCTGGCTGGACGTGCCATGGCGCGCGTGGATGACTTCGGCCAGCGTATGGGCCTTGGGCGCCAATTGCCGGAAGCGCTTGCCGAAGGGATAGATGAAGAGAATCATCAACGCGCCCCAGAACCCGTAATGCAGCGGGCCCGACAAGCCGTACTTGTAGCCGGACGTGGCGCTGGCGTAGAAGGAGGCGGCCCAGATCCAGGTGGCGATCATGCTGGCGGTCGACAGGCCGAAGCCGACGGCGTTGTTCGACACCATGAAGCCGTCGACGTTCTCGTTTTTTTCGCCGATGAGGAGCGACATCAGGAAGGTCGCTCCGTAGAAGCCGGCCAGCAACAGGATGGCGGTGGTCGCCGATAGCTGGAAGAAAACTGTCTCTTGCATCTTGTGGGTCCTTACTCCTCGACAGCCTGGTCGCGGCCTGCCGGCCGGGGCTGCGTGAGTGCCGTTTCCGCGGAGTGCGATGGGCGGCAAGCTTTCCCATGGCGCGGGCGAAACACCAATGGACCGCGAGCTTGTCGTTTTTGTTTCGAGCGCGCGATCGCGTGCCTGTCCAGCCGGGCAAGGGGTGGCAGCCCGGGACGGACAAACACAAGACACACCGTATTGGTGCCTTGCTGCGGCATGGGGCCGGGGCGTCGCGGACACGAATGCCGTTGACGCGGGTGCGGCTCAATGCGGTGAGCAATGGTCCTGCTGGGTAAGCAGGTTTTTGTTCCGCAACCGCCGGCTTTCGGCCCGGCGGCTGGGTGGTGGTGTTTCGGCGCTGACGCCGGGCCGCTGTGCGCGGCCATGTGACGGGTGCCCTCGATGACGGAGCATCGGCGGGGTCCGGTGATGAATTACAACATCTGTTAAGTATAGGGGTAGACGGGGACAGCGTCTACCCTTGAAGCCATAAAAGCCGGGGTAAAAATGTAAATTGCGAGCCTTTGCTCGCGGCCTGCAATCTACGGATGCCGGATCAGAAGCCTTCCTTGGGCACGTGGACGCGGCCTTCCATCAGCACGCGCGCGCTGCGGCTCATGATGGCCTTGGTGACCTTCCATTCGCCGTCCACCCGCTTGGCCTGGGCGCCTACGCGCAACGTGCCGGAGGGGTGGCCGAAGTTGACATTGTCGCGCTCGGTACCGCCGGCGGCCAGGTTCACCAGCGTGCCAGGCACTGCTGCGGCGGTGCCGATGGCGACGGACGCCGTGCCCATCATCGCGTGGTGCAGCTTGCCCATGGACAGCGCGCGCACCAGCACATCGATGTCGCCTGCAGCGATCTGCTTGCCGCTGGACGACACGTAGGCCTTGGGGCGCGCCACGAAAGCGACCTTGGGCGTGTGCTGGCGGCTGGCGGCGTCTTCCAGCTTGTCGATCAGGCCCATGCGCAGCGCGCCATGCGCGCGGATGGTCTCGAAGCGCGCCAGCGCGGCGGCGTCGCCATTGATGTCGTCCTGCAGTTCCGTGCCGGTGTAGCCCAGGGCTTCGGCGTCCAGGAAAATGGTGGGGATGCCCGAGTTGATCATCGTGGCCTTGAACGTGCCCACGCCGGGCACGTCCAGGTCGTCGACCAGGTTTCCGGTGGGGAACATCGACCCGCCGTCGCCGTCTTCGGCGGGGTCCATGAACTCCAGCCGCAGTTCGGCGGCGGGGAAGGTCACGCCGTCCAGTTCGAAGTCGCCGGTCTCTTGCACCGCGCCATCGGTCATCGGGACGTGGGCGATGATGGTCTTCTTGATGTTGGCCTGCCAGATGCGCACGACGGCGATGCCGTTGGCGGGCACGCGCGCCGGGTCGACCAGGCCGTTGGTGATGGCGAACGGGCCGACGGCGGCGGACAGGTTGCCGCAGTTGCCGCTCCAGTCCACGAAGGGCTGGTCGATGGAGACCTGGCCGAACAGGTAGTCCACATCATGGTCCGGCTGGGTGCTCTTGCCAACGATGACGGTCTTGCTGGTGCTGGACGTGGCGGCGCCCATGCCGTCGATCTGTTTGCCGTACGGGTCGGGGCTGCCGATCACGCGCATCAGCAGGGCGTCGCGCGCCGCGCCGGGAACCCGCGCGGATTCCGGCAGGTCATCCAGCTTGAAGAAAACGCCTTTGCTGGTGCCGCCACGCATGTAGGTGGCGGCAATCTTGGTCTGGGGAGCATGGGCCATGGGATCGTCCTGATGTCTTGGTGCGGTGTCGGTGTATGGGGCGGCGTGTCAGCCGGCCTTCTTGCTGGTGGCGGATTCGGCTTCCAGGAAGTCTTGCGCAAAGCGTTGCAGCACGCCGCCGGCTTCGTAGATGGACACTTCTTCCGCGGTGTCCAGGCGGCAGGTCACGGGCACCTGCACCGTTTCACCGCTGCGGCGATGGATCACCAGCGTCAGGTCGGCGCGCGGTTCGCGCTCGCCGATGACGTCATAGCTTTCCGTGCCGTCCAGCGCCAGCGTCTTGCGGTTCACGCCGGGCTTGAATTCCAGCGGCAGCACGCCCATGCCGATCAGGTTGGTGCGGTGGATGCGTTCGAAGCCTTCGGCCACGATGGCTTCCACGCCGGCCAGGCGCACACCCTTGGCGGCCCAGTCGCGCGACGAGCCCTGGCCGTAGTCGGCGCCGGCCACGATGATCAGCGGCTGCTTGCGGTCCATATAGGTTTCGATGGCTTCCCACATGCGCATGACCCGGCCTTCCGGTTCCACGCGCGCCAGCGACCCCTGCTTCACAGTGCCGTCGTCGTTGGCCACCATCTCGTTGAAGAGCTTTGGGTTGGCGAAGGTGGCGCGTTGCGCGGTCAGGTGGTCGCCGCGGTGGGTCGCGTACGAGTTGAAATCTTCTTCGGGCAGGCCCATCTTGTCCAGGTATTCGCCGGCCGCGCTGTCCAGCATGATGGCGTTGGACGGCGACAGGTGGTCTGTCGTGATGTTGTCGCCCAGCACCGCCAGCGGCAGCATGCCGCGCAGCGTGCGAGCGCCTGCCAATGCGCCTTCCCAGTACGGCGGGCGGCGGATGTAGGTGCTTTGCGGGCGCCAGGCGTACAGCGGGCTGACGCCGGCCTTGCGGTCGTCCTGGATGCCGAACATCGGCGCGTAGACCTTGCGGAACTGTTCGGGCTTCACGGATGCCTTGACCACGGCGTCGATTTCCTCGTCGGTGGGCCAGATGTCCTTCAGGCGGATCTCGCGGCCATCGGCGCCGGTGCCCAGCACATCGCGTTCGATGTCGAAGCGGATCGTGCCGGCGATGGCGTAGGCCACGACCAACGGGGGCGAGGCCAGGAAGGCCTGCTTGGCGTAGGGGTGGATGCGCCCATCGAAATTGCGGTTGCCGGACAGCACGGCGGTGGCATAGAGGTCGCGGTCGATGATTTCCTGCTGGATCACGGGGTCCAGCGCGCCAGACATGCCGTTGCACGTGGTACAGGCGAAGGCGACGACGCCGAAGCCCAGCTTTTCCAGGTCTTCCGTCAGGCCGGCTTCATCCAGGTACAGCTGCACGGCCTTCGATCCGGGGGCCAGCGAACTCTTCACCCAGGGTTTGCGCGCCAGGCCGGCGCGGTTGGCGTTGCGCGCCAACAGGCCGGCGGCGATCACGTTGCGCGGGTTGCTGGTGTTGGTGCAGCTGGTGATGGCGGCGATGATGACGGCGCCGTCAGGCATCAGGCCGGGTTCGTTTTCCACGACGCCCGAGATGCCGCGCGCGGCCAGGTCGGACACCGGCAGGCGGCGGTGCGGGTTCGACGGGCCGGCCAGCGTGCGCACCACGGTGGACAGGTCGAAGCGCAGCACGCGTTCGTATTCGGCGGTCTTCAAGCTGTCGGACCACAGGCCCGCCGTCTTGGCGTAGGTTTCCACCAGCGCGATCTGCTCGTCTTCGCGGCCGGTCAGGCGCAGGTAGTCGATGGTCTGCTGGTCGATCGAGAACATCGCGGCGGTGGCGCCGTACTCCGGCGCCATGTTCGAAATGGTGGCGCGGTCGCCCAGCGTCAGGCTGGCGGCGCCTTCGCCGTAGAACTCCAGATAGGCGCCCACGACCTTTTCCTTCCGCAGGAATTCGGTCAGCGTCAGCACCACGTCCGTGGCGGTGATGCCGGGCTGCGCGCGGCCGGTGAGTTCCACGCCGATGATGTCGGGCAGGCGCATCCAGGACGCGCGCCCCAGCATGACGTTTTCAGCTTCGAGGCCGCCCACGCCGATGGCGATGACGCCCAGCGCGTCCACATGCGGGGTGTGGCTGTCGGTGCCGACCAGCGTGTCGGGGAACGCCACGCCGTCCTGCGTGTAGATCACGGGCGACATCCGCTCCAGGTTGATCTGGTGCATGATGCCGTTGCCCGGAGGCACGACTTCGATATTGCGGAAGGCCTGCTTGGTCCAGTCGATGAAATGGAAGCGGTCTTCGTTGCGGCGGTCTTCCACCGCACGGTTCTTGGCGAAGGCGTCGGGGTCGTTGCCGTCGAATTCCACGGCCAGCGAGTGGTCCACGATCAACTGCACCGGCACGACCGGATTCACCTTGGCGGGGTCGCCGCCTTTTTCCGCAATGGCGTCGCGCAGGCCCGCCAGGTCGACCAGCGCGGTCTGGCCCAGGATGTCATGACAGACCACGCGTGCCGGAAACCACGGGAAGTCCAGGTCGCGGCGGCGTTCGATCAGTTGCTTTAGCGCGTCGGTCAGCATGGCCGGGTCGCAGCGGCGGACCAGGTTTTCCGCCAGCACGCGCGAGGTGTAGGGCAGGCCGGCGTAGGCGCCGGGCGCGATGGCTTCAACCGCGGCGCGCGCGTCGAAATAGTCCAGGCGGGTGCCGGGCAGGGTCTTGCGGTACGAGTGGTTCATCATGCCTCCGTGCGCCGCAGGTTGCTCTGGGCGATCTGTTGTTCGATGTTGATACGGGATACGCGGATATGCCGGCGCATCAGGATTTCAGCCAGCTCGCCGTCGCGGTCGGCGATGGCGTCAAGAATGCGATGGTGTTCGGCATAGGCCTGCCGCGGGCGGTTGGGCGTCGTCGAATACTGGATGCGGTACATGCGCGCCAACTGGTAGAGCTCGTCGCACAGCATGCGGAACAGCATCTGGTTGCCGCTGCCCTTGACGATGCGGTAGTGGAAGTCGTAATCGCCTTCCTGCTGGTAGTAGCCCAGGCCGGCCTGGAAGGCGGCGTCGCGTTCGTGGGCTTCCAGCACGCCGCGCAGTTCGGCGATTTCGGCGGGCGGCATGCGCTCGGCGGCCAGGCGGCAGGCCATGCCTTCCAGCGACTCCCGGATCTCGTAGAGTTCGGACAGCTCTTGCTGCGACAGCGACACGACGCGCGCGCCGGCATGCGGCACGCGCACCAGCAGCTTCTGGCCTTCCAGCCGATGCAGGGCTTCGCGCAGCGGGCCCCGGCTGACGCCATGCTGGCGTGCCAGTTCGGGCTCGGAAATCTTGCTGCCCGGGGCGATCTCGCCTTTGACGATGGCGGCCTGGATCTTCTTGAAAATGTGATCCGACAACGTTTCGCCATCGCCTGGCGGGGTGCCCGGCAAGGTCAGCACTTTGCTCATGGTGTCAACAATCTATCCGGATTAAGGGGAAATATTCGGAATAAGGCGCTGTCTGGCGCCAGATTGTCAACAATTTACCTTGTGCCGCCCATGGGCGCAAGCGGCCGGGCGGCCACTTGCGCCGTGTCCGGCGGGCGGGCTATCGCTGGTGGTGCACCTCCTGCACGCCATAGACCTGCACGGGCAGGCCCACCTGCCGCGCCTTCAGTTGCAGGGACAGGTACTGGGAATAGTGCCGGGACTGGTGCAGGTTGCCGCCGTGGAACCACAGCCCTTCCTGCTGCGTGGGCTTCCACATGTTGCGCTGCTCCCCTTCCCAGGGGCCGGGATCCTTGGTGGTGTCCGAGCCCAGGCCCCAGCATTTGCCCACCTTGTCGGCGACCTCCGGGCTGATCAGGTCGGCCGCCCAGCCGTTCATCGAACCGTAGCCGGTGGCATAGACCACCAGGTCGGCGGGCAACGTGACGCCGTTCTTCAGCACAACGGCTTCGCGCGCCAAGTGGCTGACGTCGGTGCCGGACTGCAGCTTGATGCTGCCGTCGATGATGAGGTCGCAGGCGCCCACGTCGATGTAATAGCCGGATCCGCGGCGCAGGTATTTCATGAAAAGGCCCGAGCCGTCGTCGCCCCAGTCCAGCATGAAGCCCGCCTTCTCAAGCTTGGCGTAGAACTCGGCGTCGCGCTCGCGCATCTGGTCGTAAAGCGGGATCTGGAACTGCGCCATGATCTTGTAGGGCAGGGATGCGAACGTCAGGTCCGCCTTGCGGGTCGTCATGCCGTTGGCCAGCGCCTGTTCGGAATACAGGCCGCCCAGGCCGATGTCCATCAGCGTGTCCGACCGGACGATGTGGGTGGACGAACGCTGCACCATCGTCACGTTGGCGCCGCCTTCCCAGAGGGCGGCGCAGATGTCGTGGGCCGAATTGTTGGCGCCGATGACCACCACGTTCTTGCCCCGGTAGGCGTCAGGCCCCGGGTGTTGCGACGAGTGTTGCTGCTCGCCCTGGAATTCGTCCTGGCCTGGAAAGCGCGGAATGTTCGGCTTGCCCGACATGCCGGTGGCCAGCACCAGTTGCTTGGGCCGCAGCACCACGGGCTTGCCCTCGCGCAGCACGGTGACCTCCCATTCCTTTTTCTGTTCGTCGTAGCGGGCCGACTGGCAGACGCTGGAGGTCCAGTAGTTCAGTTCCATCACCTTGGTGTACATCTCCAGCCAGTCGCCGACCTTGTCCTTCGGCGCGAAGACGGGCCAGTTGTCGGGGAAGGGGATGTAGGGCAGGTGGTCGTACCAGACCGGGTCGTGCAGGCATAGCGACTTGTAGCGCTTTCTCCAGCTGTCGCCCGCGCGCTCGTTCTTTTCGATGATGATGGTGGGCACGTCCAACTGGCGCAACCGCGCGCCCAGGGCGATGCCGCCTTGTCCGCCGCCGATGATGAGCACGTAGGGCTGCGCCTTGTAGCCCAGTTCGGCCGCTTCCTGCTCGCGCTTTTCCAGCCAGGTCTGGCGTTCGCGTTGGTGGCCGTGTTCGGCGCCCTTGGGGCGGCGTGTGCCGCTGGGTTCTTCATGCCCCTTGAGTTCGGACATGGTGGTGAGCAAGGTCCAGATCTTGCCGTCCTTCACCCGGATGTGGCCATAGCCGCGCGCCAGGTTGGTGTCGATGTGCAGCCAGCCCTGCAACAGGCCGCCCTCGTCGGTCACGGCTTCGCGGTCGTCGCGGGTGAAGCGCACGGGTTCGACCTGCGGCAGCTGTTGCGCGAGCATGTTGCGGATCTGCTCGGGGCCTTCCAGCGTGCGCAGGTTCCAACTGAACAGCACCAGGTCGCGCCAATAGCTGTCTTCCTGGAACAGCTGGGCGACGCCATCGATGTGCTTGTTGCCCAGTGCGGTGTTCAGGCGTTCTAGCACCGCGTCCAGGGCGGCGTCGGCGTGGTCGTTCGGCATGTCTTGTCTCCTTGCCCATGGCGGGCTTCGTCGTAGTGTTCCGGTGGCGGCCCCGGCCTGTGCCGGCCGGTGGGCGTCATGGATCAACACGCAATTGCCGTGCCAACTCGCAAATCGGCGGGCGAGGCCCGTGGCCGCTGGGCGCCATGGGGGCGGCGGCCTGTCACGACTGTGGCGTGCGCCACACCTGTGGCAGCGCAGTGTGGCGGCGCTATCGCCTCGGTGTCAGTCCGTAGCGGCGCATCTGGCGATGCACGGTGGAACGGTCGACGCCCATCCGCCTGGCGGCTTCCGAGACGTTGCCCGCGCAACTGGCCAGCGTGGACCGCAACGCGGCCTCTTCGGCCGTGGTGGCTTGGCCCGCGGGCGCCAGGGTGTCGGGCAGATCCTGGGGGGCGATCACGCCATGCTCGGACAATGCCGCCGCCACGGCGATCACATTGGCCAATTCGCGGATATTGCCGGGCCATGTGTGCGCCTTCAGCGCCAGCAACGCCGCGGGCGACAGCACGGGGGCGCCGGATTCGTCCTGGTGCCGCGCCAGTATCCGGTTGATCAGCCAGTCCAGGTCCTGCCGCTCGCGCAGCGGCGGCACGGTCAGGGTGGCTGCGTTGATGCGGTAGTACAGGTCTTCGCGGAACCGGCCTTCGCGCACCAGCGCGCCCAGGTCGCGGTGCGAGGCCGACACCAAGGTCAGCCGCAGGGCGCGCGGCGCGTTGGCGCCGATGGGAGTGACTTCAGACTCCGCCAGCACGCGCAGCAAGCGGCTCTGCAGGTTCAGCGGCATGTCGCCGATCTCGTCCAGGAACAGCGTGCCGCCGTCGGATTCCTCGATCAGGCCCTTGCGGCCCTTGGGCGCGGCCCCGGTGTAGGCGCCCGGCACGTAGCCGAACAATTCGCTTTCGATCAGCGATTCAGGGATGGCCGCGCAGTTCACCGCCACGAAGCGGCCGGGCCGGCGGCTGTCTTCATGAATGGCACGCGCCAGGTATTCCTTGCCGACGCCGGTTTCGCCTTGCAGCAGAATGGGCAAGCCCTGGCGGGCCAGCTTGGCGGCTCGGGTCTGCAGCGCTTCCATTCTGGCATCGCCGCCGTCCAGGCCGCGCAACGCGGATGGCGTAGCGCGCACGGCAACGGTGGCGCCGCGCGCGTGCCGGTTGGGCTCGATGGCGTGCGCGAACAGCGCATTGCCGTCGCGCGCGACGATCAGGCGGTCCTGCGGCGCATGGCCGCGGGTGAATTGGGGCAGGTCGTCCAACTGCACCTCGAAGAAGCGCGTGACCGATTGGCCGATCAGGTTGGCCGGATTGCGCCAGTCCAGCCCGGCGGCGCGGGCCAGCAGCTTGGCGCCGGAATGCGTCATGCCCAGGATGCGGCCGGCGCCGTCCAGCGAGATCGCGGCCTCGGGATCCACGTCCAGGAACTCCGGCGAACGTGCAAAGCGCAGCACCCATTCGTTGCGCGTGCGCGCCATCAGGTTGGCCAGTTCGATGCGGCGCGTGGTGCTGTTGACCAGGTGCAGCGCCAGGTTCTGGCTGGCCTTCAGGCTGGGTGAACTCAAGAGCGAGATATCCAGCACGGCCGCCAGCTCACCATCGGCGTTGTAGATGGGTGCGGCGGTGCAGGACAGCGGCGTGTGCGTGTTGTCGAAGTGGTCGGTCTGGTGGATGGTCAGCGCTTCGCCCGTTTCCAGGCAAGCGCCTACGGCGCAGGTGCCGGCGCGCGGCTCCGACCATTCCGACCCCAGGTACAGGCCCGCTTTGCGCAGCTTGTCGGTCTGTAAAGGATCACCCAGAAATTCCACGGTGACGCCCTGGCGGTCGGCCAGCAGCAGCACGTAGTTCTGGCCCGCCACTTGCTTGAATAGATGATCCAGCCCGCTGCGCGCAATGTTGATCAGCGCTTCGGATTGCTGGCGGTGTTCGCGCAGCCGGCCGTCGGGCACGATGTAGGCTTCGCACGCTTGCGCAGGATCCAGGCGGTATTGGTCCAGGCAGCGCAGCCAACTGCGCACCACATGCGCGTCGCGCTGCGTGGGGCGGCCCTGGCCTACCTGTTCGATCTCGCGGATATGGGCGGAATGCAGGGATTCCTGACTAGGCATGTCGTCTCCATGGTGCGCCCGATCTACGCCGGATCAGCTTGGCAGCATGCACAGAGACGGACCCGCTTGTAAATGGTGGTTATCCAGCGGTCTCGCTGTCTATCGAACGCAAGCCCTTGGGAATCCGATAACGCGTGCCGTCGAAGCGCAATGTGTGGCGCGTCTTGCCCTGGCTGACGGTTTTCTCCTCGCAGCCGCCTTGCTGCACTGCGGCACGGCTGGACGAGTGCGATGCCGTGGCAATCACGTCGCGGTAGCCCTTGGTTTGCGCCGTGCCGATTGCCAGGCTCACCGCAAGTTCCGTGAATTTTCCCGCGCAGCTGGTGTCCCATTGGCCGGACGAGTGGTTGACGATCAGGCCGTCAAGCACCAGGCGCAATGCGTTGTCTTCCACGGTGAAGAGCCGCAAGCTGGTTTCGTCCATGGGGTTGGCGCGCGAGGCGCCTTCGCGTTCGATGCGGATACCAAACGCTCGGCGGTCGGCCGTGATGTCGTAGCGCGCCGTGTCGAACGACAGGCTGGCAATGCGCAAGGCATCGTCCGACATCAGATCCACCAGCGTGCGGCGCTGCCGCACTTGCAGCGTCTGGCGGTCCAGCACCAGCACTTCAAGATCGCCTTCGTGGCCGTTTTCGGGGTCGGGCGTGTCTTGCATCAACGGCACCGCCACCAGCAGCAAGTCCGGGTTGGCCGGCCAGGCCTTGCAGGCCACCGCGAAGGGCGCGCCGACGTCCGCGTCGGACAGCGTCACGATGGCGTGGCCTTGCTTTAAGCGGATGCGGCCTTCGCGGTCGGGCTTGTCCTGGTTTTGATACACGCTGCGCACGATATCGGCCGCCTCGGGGCAAGGGCCGCTTGCGGCGTGCGCCACGCCACCCGTCAACAGGGCGGACAAGGTCAGGGCGCCGGTCAATAGGGAGAGGGGGCGGGGCATCGTAGGTGGGCAGGGACGGAGAAGACCGGATTCTAATCACGCCTTCCCACGGCGTCGCGCCGCTTCGCAACCGGCCGCTACAGATCGCTACAGGTCCACCCGCACCTTGCCCGCCTGGACCAGCCCGGCCACGTCGCGGATCTCGGCCAGCAGCGCCGCTTGCAGCTGCGCCGGCGTGCCGCCGGTGGGCTGGAAGCCCTGCTCGGCCAGCTTGACGCGGACGGCATCCGTTTGCAGCGCGCGGTTGATGCCCTGGTTCAGCGCGGCGATCGTTGCCTCTGGCGTGCCGGCGGCGCAATACGTGCCGAAACGAATCTGCGCGTCAAAACCCGCATAGCCGCTTTCGGCGACGGTGGGAATGTCCGGATACTTCGGCAGGCGTTCGGGGCTGGTCACCGCCAGCACGCGCAGGCGTCCGCCCTTCAGATAGGGCTCGACCGCGGCCACGGTCGCCACGACGAGCTGGATCTGCCCGCCCAGCAGGTCGGTCATCATCGGACCCGTGCCCCGGTACGGGACGTGCAGCATGTCGATGCCGCAGGCCGCTTGTAACAGCTCGGTGGCCAGATGCTGCGGCGTCGCGTTGCCGGGGGACCCGAAAGTCAGTCCCTTGGGTTCCCGTTTGGCCTGCGCCACCAGTTCCGCCATCGTCTTGGCCGGCAGGTCGCTATTGACGGCCACCATGTAAGGCGAGCGCGCGATCGGGCAGACGGGCGCCAACTGCGTGAGTACGTCTTCCGGCGGGCGGGCGTAGTAGCGCACCGACGGCACCAGCCCCGCGAACAGCAGCACGCTGCCGTCCTTGGCGCCGTTGGCGGTGTAGTCCGCGCCCAGCATGCCGCTGGCGCCGGGTTTGTTTTCGACGACGACGGACCGGTCCAGCGCGCCTTCCAGCGTGGCGGCGATGACGCGCCCCAGCACGTCCGTGCCGCCGCCCGGCGGGAATGGCACGATCACGCGCAAGGGCGCTTCGCGCGCGGCGGCAAGGCGGGTCAGGGATAGGGCGGCCGGCGCCGCTGCGGCAATGGCCAGGTGTTTCAGTACGGTTCTGCGGTGCATGGGTTTGTCTCCCTCTCCACCCCTTCCGGGGCGTTGGCCGATCGTCTCTGTCAGGCGGACGATTCAGCGGTTGTCGGCAGTAAAAAGGCTTGCAGCGCCGCAGCCACCACGGCCGGAGCTTCCACCGGCAGCATATGCCGTTGGCCGGCCACGACGCGGGCGCGGCCGTCGGGCAGCGCGCGTGCCAGGCCGCGCGTCATGCGGGCGGTGGATCCGACGTCTTCCTCGCCGGTCATGGCGAGCGCCGGGCAAGCGATATCGGGCGCGGCCTGCGCCAGGATCGGATCGCCCTGCGCGAACAGCCGGTATGCCGCCAGGAAATTCGCGCGGTCGTTGCGCACCAGGCGCCGGCCGATGGCCGCTACCCGCTCGGGGCGCGCGGCCTGGAAGCCGGGCGTGAACCAGCGCTGCAGCGAGATCTCGGCGGCGGCCTCCACGTCCTGGGTCGCGGCGGCGGCCAGACGGGCCGTCACGGCGCGGACTTCTTCCGGCGTCCGTTGGAATACCGTGCTCAGCAACACCAGGCGGCTCACGCGCCGCGGCCGGGCGGCCGCATAGGCTCCTGCAATCAAGCCGCCCATGGAATAGCCCAGCACGTTGGCTTGGGGCCAGGCGGCCTGATCCAGTTCGGCGTCCAACTGCGCGACGAAGTCGTGCACGTGGGCCTCGCCCGAGATGCCGGGCGCCGCGCCATGGCCCAGCAGGTCATAGCGCAGCACATCGAAATCCGCTTCCAGCAGCGGGGCCAGGTCATCCCATAGCGTGTGGTCCAGGCCGACGCCGTGCAACAGCACCAGCGGCGCGCCCTGGCCGGAACGGCGGCGCGGCGGGCTCATTTCGATTGCGCCTCTTGCGCCAGTTCCTGCAGATCGGAATAGCGGTTGCCGATGCGGTGGTGCGGCCGGCCCGAGGTGGCGGCGCCCAATGCGATGACGATCTCGTCCGGGGCCGGAGCGTCATTGATGTTGGTCTGCACGGTCAGGTAGTGCGACCGCAGGCCTTCGTCGTGCTTGTGCATCAGCGGCACCGAAATCACGCAGCCCGGGCCGCCGCGCGTATTCGTAAAGCTGAGGTAGCTGGTGCCGCCCACGGCGTTGCGGTAGGCGTTGCCGAAGCGCAGCGTGTGGATCAGCGCCGACGCATGTTCGACTTCGCCGGCCGTGCCCACTACCGCGGCCTTGCCGTAGGCTTCGATCTGGTCGGCGGAGCCGGCCTGGCGCAGGATTTCTTCGACCAGCAGTTCGCCCAGCGGCGGCGCGGCTTCCAGGATCTGCGGGCGCAGGTCTTCCTGGAAGGGCAGGCCGGCCCAAGGGTTGCGGATCACGGCAGCCGCCACGATCATGATCAGCGGCCGCTCGGCCGCCTTGCCGCCTTCAATGCAGGTCTTCTCGACGTAACTGACAATTTTGCGCACTTGCAAAGCCATTCCATTGCTCCAATGCATACGTGATGAACGATGGATGCATTGTTGAAGCGGGCATGGAATTTTGACAATCCAAATTAACGTAAGTTAATTTCGGAAAACCTGAATTTGATTGGCCAGCCGTCATGCCCCAGCCCTTGAAGATCCAACACTTGCGCCAGTTCCTGCTGGCAGCCGACCACGGCAGCTTCCGGTTGGCGGCCGAGGGTACGCACCGTTCTCAGGCGGCGGTGTCGGCCGCCATGCAGGACCTGGAGCAGCAACTGGGCGCGCCGCTGTTCGAAGCCGGCAAGCGCGCGCAACTGACGCCGTTGGGCCACGCCGTGGCGCCGTTGCTGCGCGAATTGCTTGCCACGCATGACCGCGTGCTGGATGCCGCGCGCCAGTTGGGGCAGGGCCATACCGGGCCGGTGTCGTTGGCGGTGATGCCGTCGCTGGCGGATGAATGGCTGCCAAAGCTGCTGGAACGCTATGCGCGCAGCCACCCGGGCATCCGTATCCGCGCGGTGGATGAGTCGTCGCAGGATGTGCACCGGCTGGTGCTGACGGGCGAAGTGCAGGTGGGCGTGGCCGGGCAGGTGCCGCGCACGGCCGAAGTGGCATTCACGCCCGTTGCGCGCGACGCCTTCGGGCTGGTGTGCCGCAAGGGGCATCCCTTGGCGCGCCGGCGCGGGCCCGTGCCCTGGTCGGCGCTGGACGCCGAGCGGCTGATTGGAAACGCCACGTTCGACACCTTGAGGAACCGGCAGTTGGGCGGGGGTATCGACGACCCGGCGATGGTGGTGTCCAACCGCGCGTCGCTGCTGGCCAGCGTGGTCAGCGGGCTCGGGGTGACGGTGTTGCCCGTGCTGGCGCGGCCGTCCGTCGGATCAGGCCTGGCCTTTGTGCCGTTGGCCGAACCGACGGTGCAACGCATCGTCGGCGTGCTGACGCGCAAGGAGGAAACCTTGCTCCCATCGGTGGCGGCCATGCACGCGCTGGCGCTGCAGTCGCTGGCGCAGTTCACGCGCCGCAAGGGGGCCGTGCTGGTTTAGCCGGGGTTTGGCCGTCCCAGGCTTTGCGTCTACACGCCGCAGGCCACCATCATGAATTGCCGGAACGCGTCGGCGGGCTTGGCCAGCGTGGCCCGCGGATGCCAGAGCAGCCCCGCCTCCATGGGCGGGACGGCATCGGTGATCGGCACCGCCTCAATCTTGCGGCCCTCCAGCGACCAGGGGCGATAGACCATGTCCGACAGCATGGTGACGCCGAAGCCATGCGCGACCAGTCCGCGCAGCGCCTCCATGGACCGCGTGCGCAGCGCGATGTCGGGCTGCAGGCCGTGGGTGCGCCAATAGCCTAGCGTCGAGCGCTCGCCTTCATCCACTTCCAGCAGGATGTAGGGATAGCGGGCGATGTCGGCCAACGACGGCGCGGAGGCCGACAGCAGCGGATGGCCCGACGCCGTCCAGAGTTGCCGGCGCGAGCGCACCAGCACTTGGTGACCGAAGCGGTCGCGCTTTTCCACGTTGGACAGCAGCGCCACGCCCAGTTCCACGTCGCCACTGGCCACCGCCGCTTCGATCTCCGGGCGGTCCAGGTCCACCAGGTCCAGCACCACCTCGGGATAGCGCCGGCGAAAGCGCGCCAGCAGGTCGGGCAGGAAATAGCCCAGCACCGTATAGGACGCCGCGATCCGCACCGTGCCGCGCAACGCGTAGCGTTGGAAGCCGGGTTCGCGTATGGCGTCGTCCAGCGAATCCAGGATGTCCTGCGTGCGCCGATGGAAGTTGTGGCCTTCCGGGGTCAGGGTGACGCCATGCGGATGGCGGTCGAACAGGCGCACGCCCAGCTGCGCTTCCAGCGCCAGCACGGCATTGGTGACGGCGGACTGCGAGACATGCTCGTCGGCCGCCGCCATCGAAAACCGGCCCGTGCGGGCGGCCGCCGCGAAGTAGCGCAACTGCCTCAGGGTGACGTCGTTTGCCATCTGATTTTCGAATACCTGCTACCTGAAACTATGAATATACGATAACGGGCGGCGTTCCTACACTGCGGAAAACACTCAAATCCGCACCCAGCAGGAGACAAACGCGTGAACGCCCCACTACCCCCTGGCGTGGCCGATACCCATGGCCTGACGCTCGACGACAAGTACACCCAGACGACCGGACGCATCTACCTGAGCGGCACCCAGGCGCTTGTCCGCTTGCCGCTGTTGCAGAAGCTGCGCGACCAGCAGGCGGGCCTGAACACGGCCGGGTATGTCTCGGGCTATCGAGGTTCGCCGCTGGGCGGCCTGGATCAGGCGCTGTGGAAGGCCAAGAAGCACCTGAAGTCGCACGACGTGGTGTTTCAGCCCGGCGTGAACGAAGACCTGGCCGCGACGGCCGTGTGGGGCACGCAGCAGCTGAACCTGTTCCCGGGGGCCACGCGCGATGGCGTGTTCGGCATGTGGTACGGCAAGGGACCAGGCGTGGACCGGTCGGTGGATGTGCTCAAGCACGCCAACTCCGCGGGTTCATCCGCCCACGGCGGCGTGCTGATGCTGGCGGGCGATGACCACGCGGCAAAGTCCTCGTCCGTGGCCCACCAGTCCGAACACGTGCTGATCGCCAGCGGCATCCCGGTGCTGTACCCATCCAACGTGCAGGAGTATCTGGACTACGGGCTGCACGGCTGGGCCATGAGCCGCTACACCGGCTTGTGGGTGGCGATGAAGTGCGTGACGGATGTGGTGGAGTCCAGCGCCTCGGTCGACGTGGACCCGGCGCGCGTGCAGATCGTGCTGCCTGAGGACGCGCTGCCCGACGGCGGGCTGAACATCCGCTGGCCGGATTCGCCGCTGGCGCAAGAGGCGCGGCTGTTGGACCACAAGTGGTATGCCGCGCTGGCCTATGTGCGCGCGAACAAGCTCAACCGCGTGGTGCTGGATTCACCCCGCGCGAACTTCGGCATCATGACGGCGGGCAAGGCCTATCTGGACGTGCGGCAGGCGCTGAACGACCTGGGGCTGGACGAGGCCGCCTGTGCCGAAGCCGGCATCCGGGTGATGAAGGTCGGCTGTATCTGGCCGCTGGACGCCCAAGGCGCGCGGGACTTCGCGACGGGCCTGAAAGAGATCCTGGTCGTCGAGGAAAAGCGCCAGATCCTGGAATACGCGCTGAAGGAAGAGCTCTACAACTGGCGCGACGACGTGCGTCCCCGCGTGTACGGCAAGTTCGACGAGCGCGAGCATGGTGGCGGCGAATGGTCCACGCCGCGTGGCGGCTGGTTGTTGCCGGCGCGCTACGAACTGTCGCCCGCGCTGATCGCGCGCGCCATCGCCGCGCGGCTGGACAAGGCAGGCCTGTCCGACGCGTTGCGGGCCCGCATCGCCGCGCGCCTGGCCGTGATCGACGCCAAGGAACGCGAGGCCGCGAGGCCCACGCTGGTCGAAGAGCGCAAGCCCTGGTTCTGTTCAGGCTGCCCGCACAATACCTCCACCCGCGTACCGGAAGGATCGCGCGCGGTGGCCGGTATCGGCTGCCATTACATGGCCATGTGGATGAACCGCGATACCGACACCTTCAGCCAGATGGGGGGCGAGGGCGTGGCGTGGCTGGGGCAGAAGGACTTCACCCGCGAACGCCATATCTTCGCCAATCTGGGCGATGGCACCTATTTCCATTCGGGGCTGCTGGCGATCCGCGCGGCGGTCGCGGCGCGCGCATCGATCACTTACAAGATCCTCTACAACGACGCCGTCGCCATGACGGGCGGGCAGCCGGTGGACGGCGTGCTGACGGTGCCGCAGATCGCGGCGCAGATGCAGGCCGAAGGGGTCGTGAAAACCGTGGTGGTCACCGACGAGCCGGATAAATACACCGGTGCGGCGGCGCTGCCCGGCGCGATCGAGGTGCACCACCGCAAGGCGCTGGACGACGTGCAGCGCGCCCTGCGCGACATCGAAGGCACGACGGTGCTGATCTACGACCAGACCTGCGCGACGGAGAAGCGGCGTCGCCGCAAGCGCGGCGACTACCCCGATCCGCTGCGCCGGGCCTTCATCAACGACGCCGTGTGCGAAGGTTGCGGCGACTGCTCGGTCAAGTCGAACTGCTTGTCGGTCGAACCGCTGGACACGCCGCTGGGCACCAAGCGCCGCATCAACCAGTCGTCGTGCAATAAGGACTTTTCCTGCGTCGAAGGGTTCTGCCCCAGTTTCGTGACGGCCGAAGGCGCCGTGCTGCGCAAGCCGGCGCGGTCGGGCGCGGGCGAGCCGCCGTTGCCCGATGCGCCCTTGCCGGCGTCCGCATCCATCGCCGGGGGCGCCGCGTACCGCGTCGTGATCGCGGGCGTGGGCGGCACCGGCGTCGTGACGATCGGCGCCTTGCTGGGCGCGGCCGCCCATATCGAAGGCAAGGGCGTCACCGTGCTGGACATGGCGGGCCTGGCGCAAAAGGGCGGCGCCGTGCTCAGCCATGTGCAGCTGGCCAACCGGCCGGAAGACCTGCACGCCACCCGCGTGGCGCTGGGCGAGGCCGACCTGGTCATCGGCTGCGACGCGTTGGTGTCGGCCTCGCCCGAAGTGCTGTCGCGGTTGCGGCCTGATCATGGGCGCGCCGTGGTGAACAGCGCGGCGGCGCCGACGGCGGCATTCCTGTCGCAACCGGCCTGGCGCTTTCCCGGCGCGCAGGCGGAAGCGGCGGTCGCGGCAAGCACGGGCGGCAATTGCGACTTCATCGACGCGGGGCCGCTGGCTGAAGCCTTGCTGGGCGACACGATCTACGCCAACCCGCTGCTGTTGGGCTACGCATGGCAAAAGGGCGGCCTGCCGCTAAGCCGCGACAGCCTGCGACGCGCCATCGAGATCAATGGCGTCTCCGTGGACAAGAACCTGGCCGCGTTCGAGCTCGGCCGGCAGGCCGCGTACCGCGGCGTCGCGGCGCTGCGTCCGGCCAAGGCCGCGCAAGTGGTGGCGCTGCCGGAATCGCTGGACGGATTGGTACAACGGCTGGAGGCGCACGTCGGCGGGTATCAAGACGCCGCCTACGCGGCCCGTTTCCGCGCGGCGGTGGATGCGGTGCGCGCGCGGGAATCCGTCTTGCCAGAAGGACAACGCTACGAGGTGACGCGCGCCGTGGCGCGCAACCTGGCCAAATTGATGACCTACAAGGATGAGTACGAGGTGGCGCGCCTGTACGCCGACCCTGCGTTCAAGGCCAAGCTGCAAGCGCAGTTTGAAGGCGAGCCCGGGCGCGACTATCGCGTGCGCTACTACCTGGCGCCGCCGGCCTTCGCGCGCCGCGACGCGCAGGGCCGCTTGCAGAAACGCGCGTTCGGGGCGTGGATGGGCGTGGCGTTCCGCCTGCTGGCGCCCATGAAGCGGGTGCGCGGCACGTGGCTGGACGTGTTCGGCAAGACCGCCGAACGCCGCATGGAGCGCCAACTGGCCGCCGACTACCTGACGCTGGCCGTCGAGTTCTCGCAAACGTTGAACGCGGGCAACCGCGAGGCGGCGTTGGCGCTGGCCAATCTGCCGGATGCGATCCGCGGATATGGGCATGTGAAGGAGAAAAGCGTGGACCAGGCGCGAGCGCGCCAGGACGTGCTGCTGCAGCGCTACCGCCATCCGGAGCGGGATTCGCTGGCGGCGTAGGACCCGGGTTCGCGCGCCAAAGGACCGAGGGACCCTCTAAGGGTTCCTACCCCCTTTGGTGGCCGCGAAGCCCAGCTTAATAATTCCTTAATTGGCAGCCTATCGGCGCTGCGTCAGAGTGCGCAACAGAGTAAACGGCCGCCAGACGCCGACTCCGGTTGCGGGCCTTTCCGCAGCCTGCCGCAGACCCCGCACAGACAACCCTATCAATGACGGAACCCGGGACACACCGGGTTGCTTGCTATCGGCTGGCGCCATCAGGCGTCGGCTCCCCCTGTTGGTCCGAGGAGACAACAATGAGCAAGAGCTGGAAGGCGTTTGTGGGTGCAGCAGGTGCGGTGGCGGTCATGGCGGCGGGCGGTGCGCAGGCCGCCGATGCGCCGCCGGACATCAAGCTGATGCAGCTTTCGGTCGGCAAGATCGAGCTGGACAAGGGCTTCATGACCGCGATGGTGGATGTGGGCACGAAGATCAAGATCCCGGTGCCGGCCTATGTGATCCAGCACCCGCGCGGGCTGGTGCTCTTCGACACCGGCATGAACCAGGCCACCGCCGATGGCAACTGCGCCAACTATTGGGGGCAGGGCCTGTGCGGCGCCTTCAATTCCATCCAGGGGCGCGACGAAGTCGTGGACCGTCAGTTGAAGGCCGCGGGCTTTGACGTCAGCGACGTGAAATACGTCGTCTACTCGCACTTCCACCTGGACCACGCCGGCAACATCAAGATGTTCCCCAAGGCCAAGCACGTCGTGCAGAAGGCGGAATTGCGCGCCGCCTGGTGGCCCGAAAAATTCCAGCGCGCCGCCTATGTGATGAAGGACTTCGACACCACGCGCGACTACGACTTCATCCAGGTGGAAGGCGACTTCGACCTGTTCGGCGACGGCACCATCGTGCTGCTGGACACCAAGGGGCACACGCAGGGCCATCAGTCCCTGCAGGTGAAGCTGAAGAACACGGGCACGGTGCTGCTGGCGGCGGACGCCATCTACACGGGCGAGAACGAAGCGGGGGTGATTCCCGGCATCACGTGGAACACGGCGGCGTCCATGCAGGCCATCGACCGCTTGAAGCAGATCCGCGATGCGCGCCAGGGCCAGCTCTGGTACAGCCACGACGCGGAGCAGCACGCGCAGAACGCCAAGACGAAAGTCTTCGACTGACGGCCCGCGCCATGCAGCCCGCAATTGCCTTGCACGAGGTCCGCAAGTCGTTCGGGCCCCGCCAGGTCCTGCATTCATTGAGCCTGTCGGTCAGGCCCGGTGAAATCGTGGGCCTGCTGGGGCCGAACGGCAGCGGCAAGACCACGACCCTGCGCCTGATGGCGGGATTCCATGCGCCGGACAGCGGCCGCATCACGATTCGCGGGCGGGAGCCCGCGCCGGGACGCGGCAACGCGGACATCGGCTATCTGCCGGAACGCGCGCCGCTGTACGACACGTTGACGGTGACGCAGTACCTGGAGTTCGGCGCGGGCGTCAAGGTGGCGGGCGGGGCGCGTGCGCGCCGCCAGGCGATCGAACGCGCCATCGACGGCTTTGATCTGCAAGGCGTGGCGCGCACGGTGATCGGCCGGCTGTCCAAAGGCCAGCGCCAGCGCGTGGGCTTGGCGCAGGCCGTGCTGAACGACCCGCCGGTGCTGCTGCTGGACGAGGCCACCAATGGCCTGGACCCGGTGCAGATCGTGGAGGCGCGCGCCATGATCCGCCGTTGCGCCGAAGGCCGTGCCGTCGTGTTCAGCAGCCACCTGATGCAAGAAGTGGAGGCGCTGTGCACGCGCATCGCCATCCTGCGCCAGGGCCGGCTGGTGGAAGACGCGGCGTTGGGCGGGGCGCAAGCGGCGCTGCAATTGCAACTGGCCCTGCCGACGGACCGCCACGCCGCCCTGCATGCCGCCTTCTCGGTCTGCCCGGGCGTGCGGGGCGTGGACGCGGTTCCGCTGGACGGCGGGCTGAGCAAGTGGCGCATCAGTTGGGACACGGACGCGGGCGGCGCCCCTTGCGACGCGGTGCTGCGCATTGCGCTGGCGCATGCGGAGCTGCGCGCCGTGCTGTCGCTGCACGATGCGGTGGAGACCCGTCTGCTGGCCGCGTTGGCGCCCAACGACGCCTTGATGCGGAGGCGGGCATGAGCGGGTTTGCCGCGTTGTACCGGAAAGAGCTGCGCACGGATTTCGGATCACCGGTGGCGCTGGTGGTGGTGGCCGTATTCTGGGCCTTGTCGGGCTACCTGTTCAGCTTCAACCTGTTTTTCGTCAGCACCGGCCAGATGGTGACGGCATTTCACAACATGACGATCTTGCTGATCCTGGTGATGCCGCTGGTCAGCATGCGGGCATTCGCCGAAGAAGCGCGCCAGGGCACGCTGGAACTGTTGCTGACGCTGCCGTTGTCGGATGCGGCGCTGGTGGCGGCCAAGTACGCGGCAGGGCTGACGGTGCTGGCGCTGATGCTGGCGGGCACGACTGCCGCGGTGTTGCCGCTGGCTTGGTACGGGCAGCCGGACTATGGCCCGATCCTGGGCGGATACATCGGCGTGTTCCTCTATGGGGCGCTGTTCCTGGCGATCGGCATCGCGGTATCCAGCGCCTGCACCAACCAGATCGTGGCGGCCAGCGCCACCTGGGGCATCCTGGTGCTGCTGTGGTTCATCGACTACCCCGCGGCCCTTGACGCGTTCCCGGCGCTGTCGCCGTTCTTTCAGGCCTTGTCGTTGTCGGCGCAGCATGTGGATTTCATCCGCGGCGTCCTGCCCGGCCCGGCTGTCTTGACCTTGGCCAGTGTTGCCGTGCTGGCGTTGATGATCGCGGCCGTCAATCTGAAACGCTGGAGGTTGCGATGATGCCGCGCGTGCAGTGGCGCCGCGCGGGCAAGCGCTTGTCGCTGTGGCTGCCCGTGCTGGCCGTGGCCGCGCTGCTGCTGGCGCTGAACCTGTGGGCGGCCCGCAACCTGGGGCGCATCGACCTGACGGCGCAGCGGCTTTACAGCCTGGCGCCGGAAAGCATCGAGGTGGCGCGCCAGGTGAAGCAGCCCGTGGAAGTGACCTGGTTCTACGACTTGCGCAACAAAAGCATGGTTGACGCGCTGGAACTGCTGCGCCAGTACGAGCATGCCAATCCGCTGATCCAGGTGCGCGGGGTGGATCCGGCGCTGCGACCGGCCGAGGCGCGCGCGGCCGGCATCCAGTTCGCGGGCAGCGCCGTGCTGACCGCCGACCGCCGCAAGCTGACGATCAACGGCGGAACGGAAACGGATTTCACCAATGCGCTGATCCGCATCAGCCAGCGCGGCGCTCAAACCGTCTGCTTCACGCAGGGGCACCGCGAAGCCACGCTGGACAGCCTGACGTCGCTGGACGACCTGGAAGACCATGGCGACGATGAAAACCTGGTGGCGCGCGTCGAAGTCCACGAACAGCACGGCATGGCGATGGCCCGCAACGCCTTGCAGACATTGGGGTTCGCCACCCGCGGCGTGAATGCCGGCAGCCTGGCGCAAGCGCTGCCTGCCTGCGCGGTCGTCGTGGCGGCCGGACCGCGCACGCCGTTCGGCGACGACGACGCGCAGGCCTTGCGCGGCTGGACGGCCGCGGGCGGCAAGACCCTGCTGCTGCTAGAGCCGGACACGCGCCATGGCCTGGACGCGTTGCTGGCCGACTTTGGCATCGCGCGTCCGCCCGGAGCGTTGGCGGATCCGGGCAGCCATTACCGCAATGATCCGGGCAGCCCCGCCGTCAGCGACTACACCCGCCACAAGATGACGCGCGGCCTGCCCTTGAGCTTCTTTCCCGGTGCGGCAGGCCTGGAGCCCGCAGGCGACGGCCTGCCCCCGGGCGTCGTCGTGACTCCCTTGGCGCAGACGTCGAACCAGGCGCATCTGCCCGGGCAGCCCGCTATGCGCTACACCCTGATGGCGCTGGCCACGCGCAACGCGCAGGCGGCCAGCGCCGACGGGGCCGCGCACCCGGTGTTGCTGGTGGCGGGCGACAGCGATTTCGCCACCAACCGGCATTTCGCCACGCTGGGCAACGGCGCGCTGTTCACCAGCGCGGTGACGTTGCTGGCGGGCCAGGACGCGCTGCTGACGATCCGGCCGCGCCACTATGAAGGCCGCCGCGTGGAACTCACCAACCGGCAGATGCGCACGGTGTTCTGGACCAGCACGGTGGCCTTGCCCCTGCTGGCGCTGATGACCGGGCTATTGCTGTGGTGGAGGCGCCGATGAGGCCGGGGCGCGCCGTGTGGCCGCTGTTGCTGGCGGCCGGTGTGGGGCTGTCGGCCTGGCAGTGGCACGAGGCCGCCGAAGCGCCGGCCGGGCACGGCGGCCACACGCATCTGCACGATGACGCCGGCAAGCCGGCACGCCTGTATTCATGGGATGCCGGACAGGCCGTTGAAGTCACGCTTGCGACGTCTGCCGCGGCGGTGACGTTGACGCGCCGCGGCCAAGGCTGGGCGGCAGCGCCGGCGGACCGCGCGGCAGGGTTCGACGCCGCCCAGTTCCTGGCCCTGTTTTCGCAGGCACGCAGCGACCGCGTCCTGACGCCGCACGACGATCAGTCTTATGGACTGAACCCGCCTCAATTGCGTATCGACATCCGCGACGCAAAAGGCCTGCGGCTTGCCCGAATGGAGGTGGGCGCGCTTGCGCCGGATGGGCTAGGCCGTTATGTGCAATTGCCCGATGAGCCGCACATCCGCATCATCCCCGACTACCAGACGCGGGCGCCGATGGCGGCGATGCTTCAGGTAAACCCGGATGCCGAAGGCCCATAGCCCGCACCCACTCTATCGCTCGTGAAACCCGGCTTGCACAAAGATAAATAGGCGCTGAATAGGGGCGTACCTATACTTCGATTCCATTATCGGACGGGTACGAATCGGCGACCTCAACCGCCGGCGGAGCCGTCCACATAAACGCCTTCCTGCCTGCTCCGCGTCGCATCGGAGACAGGCACGGCAAGGTCCATAACGAGACAAGGGCGCGCCAGGCGCGTCCAGGGCGACATGCCCGTACCGCCGTGCAGGGGAACGACGTTGCCGCGGCAACGCATTGACCCGCGCGGCAGGTGCTTAGCGTATTGGGAGAAGACGCTTGACCTTGGATCTACTGCCTCTCGCCTTGGTGGACGGCGTGGCGTACGCCAGTCTGCTGTTCCTGGTGTCGATGGGGTTAACCCTGGTGTTCGGCGTGATGGGCATCCTGAACGTTGCCCACGGCGCCTTCTACGCATTCGGCGGTTACGCCGCGGCCAGCCTCGTGATGTTTCTGGCGCCCAAGACCGATTCCCCCATCCTGCTGTTCGCCGCCCTGTTCGTGGCCGCCATCGCCGTCGGCCTGGCGCTGGGCAGCATCATGGAATTCGTGCTGATCCGCCGCGCGCAAAACTACGACCCCATCCTGAAACTGCTGATCACCTTTGGCGGCTTCCTGATGCTGGAAGACATCCAGCGCCTGCTCTGGGGCGCGCAGCCCTACAGCGCCAGCGAGGTCGTCAACCGGCTGGGCAACATCGAGATCGGCGACATCACCTACACGACCTACCAATTGGTGGTGGTGCCGGTGACGGCCGTGCTGGCCTACGTGTGCCTGGAGTTCTTCCTGCGCCACACCAAGCTGGGCAAGCAGACGGTGGCCACCACGCACAACCGCGAGGTCGCGACCTCGCTGGGCATCAACGCCAAGAAGATCGGCTATGTCACGTTTGTGATCGCCACCATCCTGGGCGCCCTGGGCGGCGCGCTGGCGGCTCCCACCACGTCGCTGGTGCCCGGCGCCGGCACGGACATGACGGTGCTGTCGTTCGCGGTGGTCGCCACCGCAGGGCTGGGCCAGATCACCGGCGCGCTGATCGCCGCGCTGCTGATCGGCATCATCCGCGCCATCGCCGTGTACGCCGCGCCTGAACTGGAAGTGGCGGTGCCTTACATCATCATGGTGCTGGTGCTGATCATCCGGCCGCATGGCCTGTTCACCGTTGCCCAGGCCCGGAGGATCTGATGAAAGTCGCCGTACTCAGCCTCGTGGCCGCGCTGGCCACGCTATTCCTGGGCTATACCTATTCCTGGACCATCACGCCGATCGTCATCGGCCTGACCTACGCCATTGCCGCGCTTGGCGTGTCGGTGATGGCACGCGCCGGCCAGATCTCTTTCGGCCACGCGATGTACTCCTGCATCTCGGCCTATACCGTGGCCTTCCTGGCGCGCGCCATGCCGGGCACCGATGCGCTGGTGCTGATCCTGGCGGGCGTCGCAGCCAGTTTCGTGGCGGCCATCGTGATCGGGCTGTTCGTGGTGCGCTACCGCGGCATCTTCTTCGGCATGCTGAACCTGGCGCTGAGCATGGTGCTGTTCGCGCTGCTGGGCAAGCTCTACACCTTGACGGGCGGCTCGGACGGCCTGCGCATCGTGCGCCCGTCCATGGCGGGCGTCCTGATGGAGCGCGAATCGTTCGAACGCGCGCTGCTGGTGTTGACGCTGGTGCTGTCGATGGCGTTGGCCTGGTGGGTGCAGCGCTACTTCCGGTCGGGCAGCGGCCAGGCGCTCTCGGCCATCAAGACGAACGAAACGCGCATCGAATACCTGGGCTTTTCCGCGTACTTCATCATGTGGAAGGGCTATCTGCTGTCGGCCGTGGTGGTGGGCTTCTCGGGCGCCATCCTGGCCTTGATGCAGGGCCTGGTGACCCCGGAGATAGGTTCGTGGCTGCGTTCGGGCGAGTTCGTGTTCATCACCATCCTGGGCGGGGCCGGCCATGCGGCGGGCGCGTTTCTGGGCGCGGTGGGCTTCGAAACGGTCAAACTGGTGTCTGCCGCGTACTTCCCCGGCCTGTGGCAGTTCTTGCTGGGCCTGACGCTGATCCTGGTGATCTTCATGTTCCCCACCGGATTCGTGGGCCAGATCATGAAGCGCGTCGCCACGCGGAAGCGGGACCTGGCCCGTGCACAGACGCGCGCCAATGAGACCGTAGCGGGCCGGGTCCGGGCCAATGCGCAAGCCTCGGTGAGGAACTGAAGATGAAACCCCTCATTCAAACCACCGGCCTGTATCTGGCCTTCGGCGGCGTCGTCGCGGCCGACAACATCGATTTCGAATTGCACGAAGGCGAACGGCTGGCCGTGATCGGGCAAAACGGCGCCGGCAAGACCACTTTCATCAACATCTGCACGGGCTATCTGGCGCCGTCCAAGGGAAAGGTGTATTTCGACGGGCGCGACGTCACCGCCATGGCGCCGCGCAAGATCGTGCGCCTGGGGCTGGGCCGGTCGTTCCAGCTGCCGCAGCTGTTCACCGAGCACACCGTGCGCCAGTGCGTGCAGATCGCCGCTGCCCGCCGCAACAAGGAGCTCAGCTGGTTCCGTTCGCTGGAAAGCACCATCGATGAGAAGGAAGTGGATGCCACGCTGGACCTGGTGGGCCTGCTGCCTGAAGCCGACGAAGCATCCATCGAACTGCCCGAAGGCAAGCGCAAGCTGCTGGACGTGGCCATGGCGCTGGCCCTGCAGCCCAAGCTGCTGATCATGGACGAGCCCACCAGCGGAGTCGCTTCCGAAGACAAGTTCGCGCTGATGGAAACCGTGATGCACGCGCTGGATGAACGCCGTGTTACCAGCTGGTTCGTCGAGCACGATGTGGACATCGTGTCGCGCTATGCGACCCGGGTCGCGGCCTGGATCGCGGGCAAGGTGGCCGCCGATGGCACGCCGGCGGAGGTCTTGAACAATCCGCAGATCAAAAGTGAAGTGCTGGGGGCCTGAACCATGTTGAATCTATCGGCCATCAATGTCGACCTGGCGGGCAACCGCATCCTGCGCGATGTCAGCGCCAGCTTCGAACCGTCAAAGACCATCGGCATCGTGGGCCGCAACGGCGCGGGCAAGACCACGCTGCTGCGCACCATCATGGGCCTGACCCGGATCAAGTCCGGCAAGATCGCCTTCGACGGCACGGACCTGACCGCCTTGCCCGGCCACAAGCGCGCCGCGTTGAAAGTGGGCTACGCGCCCGAAGACCGCGTGATCTTCCCGACCATGACGGTGGAAGAAAACCTGAACCTGCCGTGCGAAGTGCAGGGCCAGTCCAAGGCCGAGATCGCCGCGCGCATCGCCACGGTGCTGAAGGTGGTGCCGCAGCTTGAGCCGATGCTGGGCCGGTCCGGGTCCGCGCTGTCGGGCGGCCAGGGAAAGATGGTGGCGTTGGCGCGCGCCATCATGGTCGGCACCCGCCTCTTGATGCTGGACGAGCCCTTCCAGGGCCTGGCCCCAAAGCTGGCGCGCGACTACACCGAAGCGCTGGCGCGGCTGAAAGAGCTGCAACCCGACCTATGCGTGGTGATCACCGAGTCCAACGTGAAGTTGCTTGGCGACATCCCCGATCAGATCTGGACGATCGAGCGCGGCTCGATCACCTTGAATTGAATTCCCGGAGACTTTCCATGACGCAGATGATTATCGACGGCCGCCAGGCCGATGCCGCAGACGGACGCACCATCGACGTGGTGTCGCCCGTGGACGGCAAGGTGTTCACCACCATCCCGCGCGGCCAGCAGGCCGACGTGAACGCCGCCGTGCAGGCCGCGCGCGCCGCGCTGGAGGGCGACTGGGGCCGCATGACGGCGCTTGAACGCGGCCGCCTGCTGCTGCGCCTGGGTGAGTCCGTGCTGGCGCACCACGAAGAGTTGTCGCAGCTGGAATCGCGCGACACCGGCAAACCCATGTCCACCGCGCGCGCCGACATCACTGTGCTGGCCCGCTACTTCGAGTTCTACGGCGGCGCGGCCGACAAGGTGCACGGCCAGACCATCCCGTTCCAGAAGGACTATTCGGTCCAGCTGATCCGTGAACCGCTGGGCGTCACCGCCCACATCATCCCGTGGAACTATCCGGCGCAGATGTTCGGCCGCAGCGTCGCGCCGGCGCTGGCCATGGGCAACGCCAGCGTGGTCAAGCCGGCCGAAGATGCGTGCCTGTCGATCGTCCGCGTGGCCGAACTGGCGCTGGAAGTGGGCTTTCCGGCCGGCGCGCTGAACATCGTCACGGGCCTGGGCGAAGAGGCGGGCGCAAGCCTGTCGCGCCATCCCGACATCAACTTCATCACCTTCACGGGGTCCAACGAGGTCGGCGTGCTGATCCAGCAGGCCGCGGCCGTCAATGCGGTCAAGTGCGTGCTGGAGCTGGGCGGCAAGTCCGCCCATATCGTGTTCGACGACGCGAACTACAAGCTGGCCATCCCCGCCATCGTGAAAGGCATCGTCCACAACGCGGGCCAGACCTGCACGGCCGGCAGCCGCCTGCTGGTGCAAAAGGGCATCTATGCCGATTTCATGAAGGCGCTGGCCGAGGCGTTCTCCAAGGTGCGCGCGGGTACGCCGGACATGGACCTGACTTGCGGGCCCGTCGTCAACAAGGCGCAGTTCGACCGCGTCAACCGCTATATCGCCAAGGGCCTCGCGGACGGCCTGAAGGTGGCGGCCGAAGGCGCCATCGCCGACGGCGTGCCGGCGGGCGGCTACTTCGTCAAACCGACCCTGTTCAGCGCCCCGTCGCATGACAGCACGCTGCTGACCGAAGAAATCTTCGGACCCGTGCTGGTGGCGCTGCCCTTCGATACCGAGGCCGACGCCATCCGGCTGGCCAACGCCACCGACTACGGCCTGCTGGGCGCCGTCTGGACCGAAAACGGCGGGCGCCAGCAGCGCATCGCGCGCGGCATCAAGTGCGGCCAGGTCTACATCAACGGTTTCGGCGCGGGCGGCGGCGTGGAACTGCCGTTCGGCGGCGTCAAGAAAAGCGGCCACGGGCGCGAGAAGGGCTTCATCGCCCTGGAAGAAATGAGCACGACCAAAACGATCATCCAATTCTATGGCGAGTGATCGCCAAGCTATCCGGAGACAAGTCATGAGTCAGTTGCAAGGCAAGGTCGCCATCGTCACGGGCGGGGGCAGTGGTTTCGGCGAAGGCATCGTCAAGCTGTACGCCAAGGAAGGCGCGAAGGTCGTCATCGCCGACATCAACCAGGTAGCCGCAGACCGCGTGGCGGCCGAAGTCGGGGGCGCGGCGCTGGCCGTGAAGGCCGACGTGTCCAGTCGCGCCGACATCGACAACGTCGTGCGCGTCTGCCAGGAAAAATTCGGCTCGGTCGACATCGTCGTCAACAATGCCGCCATCACCCACAAGAACCAGCCGATGCTGGACGTGGACGAGGCCATGTTCGACCGCATGTTCGACATCAACGTGAAGTCGATCTATCACATGGCGCAAGCCGTGGTGCCCGTGATGCGCAAGCAAAAGCGCGGCGTGATCCTGAACGTGGGGTCGACGGCCGGCATCCGTCCGCGTCCGGGCCTGAGCTGGTACAACGCGTCCAAAGGCGCGGTCAACGTGCTGTCGAAGTCCATGGCGGTGGAGCTGGGGCCCGACGGCATCCGCGTCAACGCCATCTGCCCCGTGATGGGCATCACCGGCATGTTCGAACTGTTCATGGGCTTGCCCGACACGCCAGAGAACCGCGCCAAGTTCGTCTCCACCATTCCGCTGGGCCGCTTCTGCCAACCGTCCGACGTGGCGGCGGCAGCGCTGTTCCTGGCCAGCGATGCGGCGGAATTCATCACTGGCGTGGAATTCCCCGTGGACGGCGGCCGTACCGTCTGATCGTTTTCGACAGGCCCGGCGCACGCCGGGCCGCCTTCTCTCTACCGTGGGTGTCAGGCGCATGAAAATCAAAGCGGCGTTGTTGCGTAACGTAGGGGTGGAAGGCCCCTACGCCCAGACCCGGCCATTGAGCATCACCGAGATCGAACTGGACCCGCCCGGCACGGGCGAAGTGCTGGTGAAGATCAAAGCGGCGGGGCTGTGCCATTCCGACCTGTCGGTGATCAATGGCGACCGCCCGCGCGGGGTGCCCATTGTGCTGGGCCACGAATCGTCCGGCGAGGTCGTGGAAACCGGCCCCGGCGTCACCGACCTGAAGCCCGGCGACCACGTCGCCATGGTGTTCGTGCCCAGCTGCGGCTGCTGCAACCCCTGCATGGAAGGCCGGCCCGCGCTGTGCGAGCCGGGCGCCGCCGCCAATACCCAAGGCACGCTGCTGAGCGGCGACCGCCGCCTGCACATCGGCAGCGAATACATCAACCACCATACCGGCGTGTCCTGCTTCGCGGAATACGCGGTGGTCTCGCGCCGGTCCTGCGTGAAGGTCAACGTTGAACTCAGCCATCGCGAAGCCGCGCTCTTCGGCTGCGCCGTGCTGACTGGCGCGGGTGCGGTGCTGAACCGTGCCCGCATCAAGGCCGGCGACACCGCCGCCATCGTGGGGCTGGGCGGCGTGGGGCTGAGCGCCTTGCTGGCGGCGGTGGCCGCCGGTGCGCGCCGCGTGGTCGCCGTCGACCTCAGCGACGAAAAGCTGGCCTTGGCCCGGGAGTTGGGCGCGACCCATACCGTCAACCCGAAGCAGGTGAAGACGGACGACGACCTGTTCGACCTGGCCGGCGGCCGCGTCGACTATGGCTTCGACATGGCCGGCGCCGTGCCCGCCTTCGAGACCGCCTACAAACTGACCCGGCGTGGCGGGGCCACCGTCACGTCGGGCCTGCCCAACCCGAAGTTCAGCTTCCCCTTGTCGCTGTCGCAGATGGTGGGCGAAGAGCGCGACATCCGCGGCAGCTATCTGGGGTCGGGCGTGCCCGCCATCGACATCAGCCGGTACATCGACTTGTACAAAGCCGGCCAGTTGCCGGTGGACCGGATGATGGGAAAGTCCTTTTCGCTGGACCATATCAACGAGGGGTTCGATCACCTCGCTACCGGCGGCAGCCTGCGCGACGCCATCGTTTTCTAAGGGCATAGACCCGACTACAACACTGGAGACAAGACCATGAAAACCTCAAGACTGGCTGCCCTGTTGGGCGCCACCCTGCTGTCAGGCTTCACGGCGCTTGCGGGCGCCGCCGACAAGCCCAAGGAACTGAACATCGGCATTTCGACCTTCCTGTCGGGGTCGGCGTCGGTGTTCGGCGTGCCGGCCCGCGACGCGGCCGAAATCCTGATCCAGGACATCAACGCCGCGGGCGGCATCGACGGCGTCAAACTGGTGCCCAGCTACATCGACGAAGGCGGCGGCGGTGAAAAGCTGTTGTCCGAATACCGCCGGCTGGCCGAAGGCGGCACCCGCGTCATGCTGTCAGCCATCTCAAGCGGCCACTGCAACATCGTCGCGCCCGTGGCCGAAGACCTGAAGGTGCTGAACGTGCTGTGGGACTGCGGCACGGAAAAGGCGCTGGAGGGCAAGAAATACAAGTACGTCGTCCGCACCCAGGCCAACGCCACCACAGAAATGGTCGCCCAGGTCCTGTACCTGATGAAGGTCAAGCCCGACTTCAAGACCATCGCCATCGTCAACCAGGACTATGCCTGGGGCCGCGATTCGCGCGACATCTTCCTGGCCGCGCTGAAGAAGTTCAAGCCGGACGTCAAGGTCGTGGCCGAGATGTTCCCCAAGTTCGGCGCCGCCGACTTCTCCACCGAGATCAGCCGCCTGCAAGCGCTGCGCCCGGACGTCATCGTGTCCACCTCGTGGGGCGGCGACCTGGACAACTTCGTGCGCCAGGCGTCGCAGCGCAACCTGTTCAAGAACTCGACCTTCGTGCTGTCGCTGGCCGAAAGCTCGCTGGAGCGCCTGGGCAATGCCCTGCCTGAAGGCGTGTACGTGGGCGCCCGCGGCGATCACTACTTCCTGCATCCGGAAACCAAGGACGATCCGCAGCACCAGGCTTTCGTGAAGAAATTCCACGACAAGACCGGCGCCTACCCGATCTACTCGGTCTACCACATGGTGCAAGCCATCCAGGGCCTGAAAGCCGGTTACGAAAAAGCCATCAAGGACAACGGCGGCGCCTGGCCCAGCCCCGAACAAGTGGCCGCCGCCATGCACGACGTGACCTTCAAGGGCTACGGCCGCGACGTCAAGATGCACCGCGCCGACGGTCAGGGCCTGGAAGCGCAACTGTTCGGCGTGACCAAGAAGAGCGACAAGTACCCGTTCAAGGTGCTGGCCGACATCACCATCGTGCCGGCCGAACTGGTCACCCCGGGCGTGGAGGACACGTCAATGGCCTGGATCGAAAAGAGCCTGACGCCGGATGTGCTGAAAAGCGACCAGATCAAGGTGTTCGCGAACTGAGCAAGCTGTGTTGTGTGTGCAGGGACGTCCCCGGCGAGCGATCGCCGGGGTTTTTTTGCCTTAAATGATCTTGAACCGCACGTCCACGTTGTCCTTGATCGCGCGCGAGTACGGGCACATCTGATGCGCGGCTTCCACCAGCAGCCGCTTCTGGTCCTCTTCCAAGCCGGGCAGCGACACCGCCAACACCACGCCCAGCGCAAAGTTCTCGCCGTTGTCGACCTTGCCCAGTGACACGCTGGCATCAATTGCCACGTCCTTCGGAACGGCGATGCCATTCGCAGCTCCCGCCCGCGTCATGGCTCCCATGAAGCAGGCGGAATACCCCACCGCAAACAGTTGTTCAGGATTCGTGCCCGGCTTGCCGGACCCGGGCGGGCTCAGTTGCACGTCCAGCGCGCCGTCGCTGCTGCGGCCCGTGCCGTCGCGGCCGCTGGTGGTGTGGGTGTTGGCGGTATAGAGGACTTCTTCAAGTTGCTTGGCCATGATGACTCCGGGTGATGCTGCGGCGTGACCGCAGGGTTGGAATGGAGCCTGCATTGCAACAAGTGCCTGTATCCGGCTTGTGTCGCCTGGGTGGCGATAATGCACAGCCTTGTATCGCCCGGCCGATTGGATACGTTGGGGTACAGAACTCCGCGCATCGCACACCCCACATAGAACGAAGCACGCAACAGACAGAACGCACCGCCGCCTGTTGATACCCAGACGCCGTTTAAAGTATGTTCCCCCTGCGCGGCATTCAGCCATGTCGCCAGACATCTCAAAGGACACCATGGAACGTCTCGCCATCCTCGGCGCGTTGCACGAAGAAATCGCCGACCTGCTGGCGGCGATGGATCCGGGCGCGACGATTCACCGTATCGCCATGCGCGATTTTCACGTGGGCACGTTGTGGGGCACGCCGTGCGTCATTGCGCTCAGCCGCATCGGCAAGGTGGCGGCGGCTGCCACGGCGTCTATCGTCATCCGGGAGTTCCAGGTGTCGAAGGTGATCTTCACGGGGTTGGCCGGCGGCCTGCATGCGGAGGTGGACGTGGGCGACGTGGTGGTGGCCACTACCCTGATGCAGCACGACATGGATGCCAGGCCCCTATTCGGCCAGCACGAGATCCCCTTGCTGGGTCGGGTGCAGTTCGAATCAGATGCCGCCCTGAGCAGGCTGCTGCACGACAGCGCCCAGGAATTCGTCCGGCGCTACGGGGCAGCGGGCGATACCGCGGGCGCCACGTTTGCCCAGCCCAAAGTCCATGCGGGGTTGATCGCGACCGGCGACATCTTCGTCAGCCACAATGACGAAGCCCAGGCGTTGCGCAAGCGCTTGCCTGATGCGCTGTGCGTCGAGATGGAAGGCGCGGCGATGGCGCAGGTTTGCTATGAGTTCGGCATTCCGTTTGCGGTGATGCGCGTGATCTCGGACCGCGCCGACCATGCCGCAAAGACCGACTTCACGGCGTTTCTGGAGAAGGTGGCGCGGGTCTACACGGCGGGTATTCTGGCGCCCCTCTTGAAGTCGGGCGCGTTGTCAGCCGCCTGATACGGGATTGGCGACGCGGTACAACGCGCCAAGGTAACCATCGACCTCGCCGTCGTTGGCGATGGTGCCTTCCACGAACTTTTCATCGGGCGTCAAGGCCAGGTTCGCATGATGCTGGCCGGGCAGGTCCACCCGCGCCAGCAGCTTTCCGTCAGGCGCGAACACGGCGAACCCGCCGCCGTGATACAGGCTGACGAACAGCCGGCCTTGGCGGTCGATGCGGACGCCGTCGGGCGTGTGGCGCGGGTTGACGCCGTCGGCCAGCACGGTATCCAGCGCCAGGAATTCCTGCTTATGGGACAGCATGCCATCGGCGCCGATATCAAAGCGGAACAGGCGGTCGGTGCTGCTCTCGGCCACATACAGCGTCTTGCCGTCGGGCGAAACCACCACGCCGTTGGCGTTGTGGATGCCGCCGGCGACCTCATGGGGCAGTGCGCCCGGCGCCAGGCAGTAGACCTTGCCCAGCGTGTCGCCCTCATCGCCTGACGCGGTGAAGTAGATGCCGCCGCGTCCGTCCGACGCCAGGTCGTTGGGCAGCACAAAGGGGCGTTCGGCATCGTCGTGGTCATAGACGGCGAGGGTGTCTCCCGTGAGGCTGATGCGCACGATGGTGCCGTTGTCGTAGCCGGCCACCAGCAGGTCTTCCCCATCCTGGACCAAGCCGTTGGCGCCGCTGCCGGCGTGCCGCCACACTTGCCGGGGCTGCTTGTCCTCCAGGCGGTAGACGGCCGAGCGGCCGTAGTCCACGTAGTAGAGCGTTGGGCCGACGAAGATAGTGCCTTCGGCAAATTGCTGGCCGGTCGACAGGATTTCAACCGTGGTGGCGGGCGCGGCGCCCGCCGTGGATGCCGCTACCAGTAGCGCGATGGCGAAGAGGCGTTTCATGGGAGGCTCCAGGGCAGGGATGGCGTCAGCGGGCGATGCGCAGTTCAACGGATAAGCCACCGCCATCGCGGGGGCTCAGGATCAGCTTGGCACCTAGGACTTCCGCCAATTGCTGCGCAATGGCCAGGCCCAGTCCGGTGCCGCCCGTGTCGCGGTTGCGCGAACTTTCCAGGCGATAGAAGGGTTGCAGCACGGCGTCCAGTTCATGCGCGGGAATGCCAGGCCCGCGGTCCAGCACGTAGATCGACACGGGGCCGCCTTCGGGAGCCTCGACGCGGACCTCTGCCGCACCCGCGAACTTCAGGGCGTTGTCGATCAGGTTGCCCAACACGCGCCGCAAGGCGTGTGGCCGGGTCGACAGCGGCCCGGCACGGTCGCCCGACAGGCTGACCGCCTTGCCGGTGTCCTGGTAGTCATAGACCAGGCTTTCCAGAAATGCGGCAAGCTCCACGCGCGCAGGCGTTTCCACCTTGCCGTGGGCGCTGCGCGCGTAGTCGATGCCTTCGCGCACCAGGCGCTCTACTTCATTCAGGTCTTGCGCCAGCTTGTCGCGGTCGACAGAGGCATCCATGAATTCCGTGCGCAGCTTCATGCGGGTAATCGGCGTCTGCAGGTCATGCGAGATGGCGCCCAGTATTTGCATGCGTTCGGCCACGTGGGCGGCGATGCGTGACTGCATGGCGTTGAACGCGACGGCGGCGTGCGCCACCTCGGCGGGCCCATGCTCGCTAAGCAGGGGGCTTTTGGCATTCGGATCCAGCGCTTCGGCGGCGCGCGCCAGCCGCGTCAGCGGACGCACCGCCAGGCGCACGGCCAGCCAGGCGCAGCCGATCAACAGCAGCAGTTGCACCGCCAGCACGATGCCCAGCCATGGCGCAGGGCGCATTGACGACAGGTGGATGTCCAGGATCACGGGCTGCCCATCGGACAAGACGACGCGCGCCTGGATATGGCGGGGGTCGTCCGCCATGGCCCGTATCGTTGCGGGGCGCGCGTTGCCCAGCGCTGCCTGAATGGACTGCGCGACGCTGCGGGCCGCATCCAGTTCAAGCGGCCGGTCTGCGTCGCCGTTGCCCAGGCGGTATTCGCGGTTGCCGCTGGACAGGCGGGGTAGCCAGGCGGGGCGTTCCGCGGCGGGCAGGCGGTCCAGGATGTCCATGGCGATGGCGACGTCGCGCTCCAGGTCGCCCAGCATCATGCTTTTGGTGGCGCTGTAGCGTTCGTAGAACAACGAGGCGAAAGACAGGCCGTACGCCAGCAGCAGGCCGGCCAGGAAGATCAGGAACAGGCGCGCGACCAGCGTGCCGGGCCATCCGAAACGGCGCGGGGCGGCAGTGTTCACTGATCGGGTTCCGAGACGTCGACCGCGGCCGAGAACACATAGCCTTCGCTGCGCACGGTCTTGATGTACATCGGTTCGCGCGCGTCTTCGCGCAGGCGCTGGCGCAGCCGGCTGACCAGCAGGTCGATGGACCGGCCAAAGAAGTCGGCGTCGCGGCCTTGCGTCAGGTTCAGCAGCTGGTCGCGGTTCAGCACGCGTTGCGGATGGTCGAGAAAGACGCGCAGCAGCCGGTATTCAGCGCCGCTGAGCGACACGATGGTGCCGTCGGCGTCCAGCAGGTGGCGCGCGGTGGTGTCCAGGCGCCAGGCGCCGAACGTGATCTCGCGCCCCGGTTCCGTCACCTGGAAGTTGGGCGGCAGCATGCGCGTGCGCCGCAAGATCGCCTTGATGCGGGCCAGCAGTTCGCGCGCGACGAAGGGTTTGACCAGGTAGTCGTCGGCGCCCATTTCCAGGCCGAGGACGCGGTCCATGTCGTCGCTGCGCGCCGTCAGCAGCAGGATGGGGATGCGACGATGCTTGCCGCTGCGCAACTCGCGGCACAGCACCAGGCCGTCGTCGCCGGGCATCATGATGTCCAGCACGATCAGGTCGACGGACAGGCCTTCCAGCAGCGTCCGCATCTGCCGGCCGTCGGCCGCCAGCGTGACGGCCAGGCCGTTCTTCTTCAGGAAGTTGCCGGCCAGTTCGCGTATTTCGCGATCGTCGTCGACGATCATGACGTGATCAACGTGATCCATCTGCGGATGCCTTTCTGGGATGGGAGGGCGTGCCGTTCATGATACCGGGGGCAGGGGATCCCGGCGCGGGCGGGAATTGGCGATCAATTGGCACTGGAACGGCTTGGCGGCTTCGGCGGTAAAGCCGCCGAACAGCAGCAACAGGACGGCAAGAAAGCGTTTCATCGGAGGGTCTCCACAGACTGCGATGAACGGTTTATAGCGCCGCCCGAGCCGGGATGTGTGTCGCACTGTATACGCGCCGGCGGCAGATACATAAGCGGGAAAAACGGCGCTAAACCGGCACAAGCCGGATACGTGCCGCGGGTGCAATGGGGCCTCTTTCCAAAGGACACCCCATGGACCTGATCAACACCCCCATCGCCCTGTTGGCCGGCATGCTGACCATCGCGTCGCCGTGCGTGCTGCCCTTGTTGCCGGTGCTGCTTGGCACGTCGCTGGAACGTCCCGACCGGATGCGTCCCTTGTTTGTCGTGTCCGGTTTTGTGCTGGCGTTCGCCGGCCTGGGCATCGCGCTCAGTCTGCTGTCGAACCTAAATGCCTCGGTGCATGAAGCCGTGCGGTCCACCTCGGTGGCGTTGCTGGCGCTGTTCGGGCTGGTGCGCATCTGGCCGCAACCCTATGACCGCCTGATCGCCCGCTTTGGCGGACCGTTGCAGCAGCTGGCGTTCCGCGCCGGGGGGGCCGGCAGCGGGAATGCCGGCGGCTTTCTGTTGGGGCTGTCGCTGGGCGCCGTGTGGACGCCCTGCGCGGGCCCGGTGCTGGCGTCGATCCTGGTGCTGGCCGCCAAGGCGCAGGACCTGACGCAATCCAGCACCTTGCTGCTGGTGTTCGCCATCGGCGCCGGCATTCCCATGCTGGCCATCGCCTATGGCGGCCAGGCCATCGCCGTCCGGGTGCGTGGGCTGTCGCGCTACACGCATCGCTTGCAACAGGGCTTCGGCGTGCTGCTGGTCCTGACCGCGGCCGCCATCTATTTCCAGTACGACATCCTGGCCTATGCCTGGATCAGCAACCTTTTCAACTGAACGATTGTTGTTGACCTATCTTCACTGACCCCAAGGAGTCCGACCATGTTTGCTTCCATGAAGAAGATCGCGCTGGGCGCGTTGCTGGCCACGTCGCTGGCGGCCTCGGTAGTGCCCGGCGCCGCGCAGGCCGCCGCCACGCCGGTCCCCGCGCCTGAATTCACCGGTATCGAAAACTGGCTCAATAGTCCGCCGCTGACGCTGGCGTCGCAGCGCGGCAAGGTGGTGCTGGTGGATTTCTGGACCTACACCTGCATCAACTGCATCCGCACGCTGCCGTACGTCACCAGCTGGCATCAGAAATACAAGGACCAGGGCCTGGTCGTGGTGGGCGTGCACACGCCCGAGTTCCCCTTCGAACGCTCCACGCCCAATGTCCAGAAGGCGCTGGAGCGCTTTGGCATCACGTACCCGGTCGCGCAGGACAACCGCTACGCCACCTGGGAGGCCTACCGCAACCAGTACTGGCCGGCGGTCTACCTGATCGACAAGCAGGGCCAGATCGTCTACCGCCATTTTGGCGAGGGCAACTATGCCGAGACCGAGGCCGAGATCCAGCGCCTGCTGGCGCAGCCGGGCTAGGCCTAGCCCTAGCCCGCCATCTGCGCCGCGCACCAGTCCCGGACCTTCTCCAGCGCGGGCGGCGGCGTCTTGCCGTCCAGCGTCACGAACATGAATTCCGAACTCAGCGGCAGCGGCGGCGACAGGTGCAGCAGCACCAGCTCGCCGCGGTCCAGCAAGGCGCGCGCCACCTGCAGCACACCGAAGAACACGGCGTCCGTGCGGCGCACCACTTCCACCAGGGCGTTCACATCGTTCGACTGATACTGGATCGCATCGTAGAAGTGCGTGCGGTTGCCGAAGTATTCATTCAAGCGGTGGATAACGTCATTGCTCATCGCGCGGCCGCTGGCCGCCAGCGGGTACTTGCGCAGTTCGGCGAAGCTGAGCGCGTGGCGGTGCTCCAGCGGATGCCCCGCGCGGCAGACGAAGCCCAGCGGGGTGCGCGGGAACAGGTCCAGGTTCAGGTCGTCGTCCGGCGGGACCTGGCTACGGTGCAGGATCAGCGCGTCGACGGCGCCTTCGCGCAGTTCCTGCAATTGCATGTCGGCGGTGCCGCCGCTTAGCTGCACCTTGATGGCGGGATAGCGCTGCATCATGTGCTGCAGCAGGCGCACGGACAGCATCGCCGTCGGGGCAGGGCCCAGCCCCAGGCGCAGCGTGCCGGCTTCCACGTTCGCCAGGATCTTGGCGCTGCGCCGCAGTTCGGCCAGTTCGACGCGCACCCGGCGCGCGCGGGCCAACGCCAACTCGCCCAGGGCGGTCAGCGTCTTGTTCTTGCCGCGCTCCAGCAGCGGGCCGCCCAATTCCTCTTCCAGTGCCTGGATGCTGCGGCTAAGCGCGGGCTGGGTCAGGTGCAGCTTGTCGGCGGCGCGGCTAAAGGATTGGGTTTCCACGACGGCCAGGAAATGGTCCAACTGCTGAAGATTCATGCGGCCTGCCAGAATTATTCATTTTGATTATGGAAGGTAAGCCAATTATGCATTGGACGGCAATTAGTGGCGCTCCTAACATCGCTGCTCATTCGCCGCATTCCCACACCCGCCATTCTGTGAGCCGCCATGGTCCCCACGCTGTCACCCCGTTTTGCTGCCCCGGCTGCGCCCCTCAGCTTTCTGCGGGTGGCGCTGTGCCGATTCCTGGTGGCGGCAGGCCTGGGCGTCGTCCTGGCCGGGCCGGCATCGGCGCAGGCGAGCTTTCCGGCCAAGCCGGTGTCCGTGGTGGTGCCGGTGTCCGCCGGCGGTGCGGCGGACGCATTGGCGCGCGCCTGGGCCAGCTATGTGGCCAAGGCGATCGGCGGCACGGTGATCGTCGAGAACAAGCCGGGCGCCAACGGCAGCATTGCCGCGGCCTTCGTCGCCAAGCAGCCCGCGGATGGCTATTCGCTGCTGTTCGGCAGCACGTCGAACATGTCCTTGAACCCGTTCTCGTATAAGACCCTGGCCTACAACCCGGTGCGCGACTTTGATCCGGTGACGATGATCGCCGGTACTTCGCAGGTGCTGGTGACGAACCCGGCCAGCGGCATCAAGAGCGTCCAGGATCTGGTCAAGGTCGCCAAGAGCAAGCCCGGCGTCTTGAACTACGGCTCGGCCGGGATGGGCAATTCCACGCATTTGAACGTGGCCTTCCTGGCGCAGCATTTCGGGTTGGAGATGTCGCACGTGCCTTACAAGGGCGCGGCGCCCGCCATGATGGACCTGGTGGGTGGGCAGATCGATCTGACGGCGGATGCGCTTTCGGGAGCGATTCCGCAGATCAAGACGGGCAAGGCGGTGCCGCTGGTGGTTTTCGGCAGCCAGCGCGTGGCCGAGCTTCCCGATGTGCCCACCATCTACGAAGTGGGCGCCACCGATTTTCCCAGCGACGGCTGGTATGGCCTGATGGCTCCCAAAGGGACGCCGCCCGCCGTGCTTGCACAGCTGACCGAGGCCACGCAGAAATTCTGGGCCGACCCCGACGCGCGGGCGCAGATGGCGCAGATCTATATGCTGCCGCCGGCCGACTTCGGCGGGCAGGCCGTGGCGCAAGCCATGCAGCGCGAATCCGCGACCTGGGGGCCGATCATCAAGCGGCTGGGCATCCAGAACGATTGACCCCCGTCCGCTCCCATCCGCACCGCCGCATCGCCGGCGGGAAGTCACGCATCGCACCTTGCCCATGACCGACCTGTCTTTTCCTTCCGCCGCCATCGCCCAGCCTGCCATCCACCTGCCCCGCAGCGAAGACTTCCTGCTGTGGCCGCCGTGCCTGCAAGCTTATGGCTACCGCATCGTCGATCAGTTGTTCGCCACCCGCGGCGTGGCGCGTGGCTCGGTGACCCGCGAATTGGAGCGCGGCCCCGAAGCGCGCGTGCAGTACGAATCCGATGGCGTGCGGCGTGGGCTGCCGGAATTCATGGACCGCAACAACGTGGCCGGGCTGCTGGCGATGCGCGCAGGCCGGGTGGTGCTGGAACGCTACGGCCTGGGCCTGCAGCCGCACGACCGCTGGTCCACGATGTCCACCATCAAGTCGGTGACGTCGCTGCTGGTAGGCGCGGCCGTGCAGGACGGCGCCATCCACAGCATCGATGATCCCGTCACGCGCTACCTGCCCGCCATGCAGGGCTGCGCCTACGATCAGGTGACCGTGCGCCATCTGCTGACGATGTCGTCGGGCATGGAGTGGACCGAGGATTACACGGACAAGCAATCGGACGTGAACCGCTACAGCAAGTCGCTGGCGGACAAGGTGCCGGGGGGCGTGCTGGCGTTGTTGCGGGCGTGCCGGCGGCTGCATGCGCCGGGCGCCGTGTGGCACTACAACACGGGCGATACCTATCTGCTGGGTGCATTGCTTTCCGCCGCCACCGGCAGGACGCTGGCCGACTATCTGTCGCAGAAAATCTGGCAGCCCTACGGGATGGAGTTCGACGCCTTCTACACGCTGGAGTCCGAAGGGGGCCAGGAGATCGGCGGCAGCCGAGCCGGGATGACGTTGCGGGATCTGGGCCGGGTGGGGCAATTCGTGCTGGACGACGGCGTGATCGGTGGCCAGCGGGTGCTGCCCGAAGGCTGGATTGATCAGGCGGGCGCCGTGGCCCACAGGGTGCCCGAGGCCTTTCATTCGGCCAGCCGCCAGGCGCTGGGGCTGACGGCGTACGGCTATAGCTGGTGGCTGCGCGACGACGGCGCGATGATGGCCATGGGGCATTCCGGCCAGCGCATCTACATCGACCGCCGCCACGCGCTGGTGGTGGTGCAGCTGGCAGCCTACCCGGAACCGCGCTACGCCAGCGCGAACGAACCGGATCGCGACGCGGAGCTGAACAGCGTGATCGCGGCAATCCGGGACGGGGCTTGATCGGGTGGCCTAGCGGCCGGTATCCGGGTAATTGGGCCCGGCATCGTGGAAGCCGCCGCTGCTGTAGGGATTGACGGCGCCCGGGTGGGGCGGGCCCCCGTTGCCAGAGGCGCAGCCGCCAAGCAGGAAAGCGGCGGCAAGCAGGGCGATCAGGTGCTTGAACGGGGAATTCATGACGGTCTCCTGCGGCTGCCCCTCAGCAGGCGCGTAGCGTGCAGCGTATGAAGACGATTATAGGGCGCAGCGCTAGATGTCCAACTCCAGCGTGCCGCAGCCGCGGGATACACAAACCATTATGCTGCGGTTGCCGGCGCGCTCCTCATCGCTCAGCACATAGTCGCGGTGATCTACCTTGCCGGACAGCACGCCCGCTTCACAGCTGCGGCAAAGCCCTTCACGGCAGGCATGCGGCCAGGCGACGCCAGCTGCCTCCAGCACATCCAGCACCGATTCTCCGGCGGACACCTCGTAGCGCCCGCCGCTTCGGGCCAGCACGACGGTGAACGCCGAATCGCGGGCGTCGGCATGCGCTGCAGGTGCGGAAAAGCGTTCAACATGCAGCTTCTCTTCGGGTATGCGCTGGCGTTCGCAGGCCCGCGCGACCGCATCCATCAAGGGCCCGGGCCCGCAGCAATAGACATGGGAAGCCATCTGCAGGGTATTGGACAGATGCCTGTCCAGATCGCAACGCGCGCCGCTTTGCTCGTCGTCGAAGTGCAAGTGGACGCGATCGCCGTAGGCGGCTAGCTCGCTCAGGAAAGCAGCGTGCTTGCGGCTTCGCGCGCAGTACAGCAGCGTCCAGGGTTCCCGTCGTTGTTCGCAGGCGAGGATCATGCTGAGGATGGGAGTGATGCCGATGCCGCCCGCAATGAAATGGTGTGCGGCGGCCGGCGCGTGCAGTCCGAAAAGCTGGCGCGGGACGCCGACGTTCAGCACGTCGCCTTCGCGCAACGCCTCGTGGATATGGCGCGACCCCCCACGCGAATCGGCGGCTAGTCCGACGGCCAGCCGGTAGGCGCCCCGATCGGCTGGATCGCCGCACAACGAATACTGCCGAATAAGGCCGTTGCCCAGATCCACGTCGACGTGGGCGCCCGCGGCATAGGCGGGCAGGTCGGCGGCGTCGGGGCTGCGCAGTTCCAATCCCCGCACGCCGTCGGCCTCACGCGTAATGCGGGTGATGATCAGCGGCACCATGTCAGGCCACTTCCCGTGACGGAGAAATCGGAATGACGGCGGGCTGCTGCTGCTCTTGCTCCAGCAGCCGTGACACGGCCCAGCGGAATTGCGACAGCGCGGCGTCGATGGACAGCGGCACCATCTTGAAGTCCGGCGCCAGCGACAAGGAGCGTTGCTGCGCGGTGATGATGTCGCGGTCTTCGTCGAACGCGGCGACTACGCTTTGATGAATGGACGCGGTCACCTCGGGCTGATCGATCGCGAAATTGTGCGGGTGCGCGAAGAAATAGTGGGTCGAGTTTTCCGTTTCCGGTGTCAATGCCTGACAGCCTCGGAATTCGGCGGCATCCACGCGTTTGCCTTCCTGCGCGCCGGTGCCGGTGGGCGCCATGCCGGAATCCATCAGCAGGATGCCGGGAATGGTGAAGTTGTAGATGTTCCAGCGGTCGACCCGGCCGGGCCACTGCTTGACCTTGGTGGCGAACGCGGGCGCCTCCGTGTCGATGGTCCAGCGTGTGATGCGCACGCCGTCGGCCAGCCGCTCCACCTTGGGCGACACCGCCGCGTAGTCTTCGCTGCCGCCAAGCGTCGTGGGGTGGACGAACGGCAGATGCGAGAAGTCCAGCAGGTTGTCGGCGATCAGCAGGTAGTTGACGTCATAGTGAATGTAGCCGTCCTGGCTGCGCCAGTCGGGATGGTCCAGCCACTGCGTGTCCGGAATCAGCGACCTGTCGGCGCGCTCCGGGTCGCCCATCCAGATCCAGATCCAGCGGTGCCGTTCTTCGACGGGAAAGGTCCGCACGCGGGCCTGCGGCGGGATGCGGGGCTGGGCGGGCGCTTCCACGCACGCGCCGGTCGCGTCGAATTTCAGGCCGTGGTACAGGCAGCGCACGCAGTCGCCTTCGCGCCGCCCCACGGACAGCGGTGCGCCTCGGTGGCAGCAGCGGTCCTCCAACGCTACCAGCCGGCCGGCGCTATCTCGATACATCAGCACCGGGACGCCGATGATGGTGCGCGAGAAGAGCCCCTCCGTGCGGACTTCGTTGTCCCAGGCGGCCACATACCAGGTGTTTTTGACGAACATGATCCTGCTCCTATTGCACGTAGCGCCAAGCGCCGTTTTTGATCTGGACCATGACGGCGGCGCGCGCGTCGTATCCGACGTGGTCGTTGGGTGACATGGTGGATACGCCTTGCGACGTCACGACGTCGCGCGTGCCCTCCAACGCGTCCCGCAAAGCGGACCTGAATTCGGCGGTGCCGGGCTTTGCCGTGCCCATTGCGGTCTTCAACGCATGTTGGAGCACGATGCTGGCATCCCAGGCATTGGCGGCGAAGACCGACATGGAATCCTTGCCGTAGGCGGCCTCGTAGCGTTGAGTCAGGTCGGTGGCGACCGCGCGGATCGGGTTGGCGGGGTCCAGCTGGCTGGCGACCACCACCGGGCCGACGGCGAAGACCGCGCCTTCGGCATCCTTGCCGGTGATGCGCAGGAACTCGCGGTTGGCGATGCCATAGGTTTGATAGATCCCCCCTTGATAGCCGCGTTCGCGTAGCGACTTCTGGGGCAGGGCGCCGGGCGTACCGGAGGCCGCCACCAACACGGCGTCAGGGCGTGCGCCCAGCAGTTTCAAGGTCTGCGCGGTGACGCTGGTGTCGGTTTTCACGTAACGCTCTGCCGCCACCACCTTGATGCCGGCGGGTTCGGCTTGCGCGCGCGTTTCAGCCAACCAGCTATCGCCATAGGCATCTGCAAAGCCGATGTAGCCCAACGTCTTGACGCCTTGGGCTTTCATGTGGGCAAGCGTGGCGGCGACCATGAGGTTTTCGTTCTGGATGGCCTTGAACACCCAGCGCCGTTGCGGGTCCATCGGCTCTACGATCTTGACGCTGGCAGCCAGGCTGAGCAGCGGCACCTGCTTTTCCAGCGCGATGGGCACCAGCGCCAAGGTCGAAGGCGTGACCGAGGTGCCCAGGATCACGTCCACCTTGTGTTCGTCGACCAGGCGGCGAAAGGCGCGGGAGGCTTGGGTCGTATCGGAGGCATCGTCCAGGACGATGTAGCGGATCGCCTCGCCGGCGAGTTCGCGGGGCAGCAGGTCGATGGCATTTTTCGCCGGCACGCCCAGCGACGCCGCGGGTCCGGTCAGGGATAGGACGACGCCGACGTTGATGTCGGCGATAGCGGGGCTACAGGAAAGCAGGGCGCAGGAAAACAGCGCCCCTGAGATGAGGCGATTTTGGGGGTTCAAGATTTGTCTCCTTGTCGGAACGCCGATCTGCGCGGCGCTTGACAGCAAGATAGGCAGACGCCGAATATGCGTCAATGTCATGGGTCTAATACTGGAAATGCACGTCATGCATAACGAGAAGTTCGACCTGAATCTGCTGGCGGTTTTTGACAGCCTGCTGCGCGAACGCAGCGTGACGCGCGCGGGCGAACAGCTGGGCCTGTCGCAAAGCGCCATGAGCCACGCAGTCAACCGGCTGCGGTCGTTTTTCGACGACCCGTTGTTCGTGAAGACGGGGCAGGGCATGCAACCCACCCCTAAATCAGAAAGCCTGGCGCCGACCGTGCTGGATCTGATGGCGACGATCAGGGCGCAGGTGCTGTCTCAGGCGCAGTTCGACCCTGCGGTCGCCAGACGCGCTTTCACGCTGTGCATGACCGACATGGGCGAGCTGGTCTTCCTGCCGCCCCTGATAAAGCGCCTGCGCAAGCTGGCGCCGCATTGCACGCTGCGGTCCAGGCAGGTGCCCGTGGCGCAGATCGAACCCCTGCTGGCATCCGGGGAAGTCGATTTGGTGCTGGGGTCGCTGCGGGCCGCGCCGTCCGGCTTGTTCCAGCAGCAGCTGTTCATGCACAAGTTCGTCACGTTGGTCAGCGTCAAGAACACAGAGGTAGGGGACACGATGACGCTGGAGCAGTTCCAGCGGATGCCGCAGATCGTCGTGACGCTGGCGGGAAGGTCGTCCGAAGCCTACGACAGCGCGATTGAAGAGCAGGGGATCAAACGCAACATCTACCTGTCAACGCCGCATTTCCTGGTGGTGCCGCTGCTGATCGACCAGCACCCTGACCTGATCGCGACCGTGCCCCACGAATTGGGCAACGTGTTCGCCGGCTACGGATCGGTCCGGGTGCTTGAGCCCCCGATGCCTTTGCCGTCTTTCGCGTTGCGGCAGCATTGGCATCCGCGCTTTCATCAAGATCCCGCCATCGTCTGGCTACGGGAATTGGTGAAAGAGACCTTCGATACGTATCCGGTGATCCCGGACTAACCGGACTTGCCCGTGCCGTCGCGGGAAGCGGCTGCCTGGGTTTTCGGTTTGCTCCACGGCCGGTCGCAGCGCTGCCGATAGCCTTCCACGGCGGGGGAACTGGTCGCTTGGAAGTACGGATGCGGATATCCGACCTGGCGCATCGCGTCAAACATGCGCCGGCCCCACACGCACTGCGCTTGCGCTTGATCCCACAGCCGCGCCGCCCGTTCCGGCTGGCCGTGCCGCCACAGCGTCAGGCCATAGTCGGCCACGATTTCTTCGTTGCGCGGAATGTCGCGGTAGGACTCGTGCATCAGGCGCAGGCCTTCGTCCGTGTCGCCTCGCAGCGCCAGGATCCAACCCAGCGTTCCCTGGTTGTACGGGTTGGTGCCGGTGCGGCGGATGGACTCGCGCACCTGCGCTTCGGCCTGCGGCAAAAAGCCGGGAAAGTCCGCCAGGTAATAGGCGATTTCGTTGGCCAGATCCGGTTCGTCGGGCTGCCGTGCGCGGCCGCGTCTGGCTTGGCGTTGCTGCAGCACCTGCGTGTCGGCCAGCGCAAGATCCGGCATGCCCAGCAGGCGTTCCAGGTTCAGGCGGTCTTGCAGCACGGCCTTCGTGGGGCGTTTTAGCGATTCCGGGAAGCGCCATTGGCGAGCGCGCTGTATCCATTGCCGGGCTTGGTCTTGCTGGCCGACCATCAACAGCAGGTGGGCCAGGTCCAGTTGTTGTTGCGGGGTGTCGGCGCAGCGCATGGTGCTGATCAATTGCTTGGCGCCGTCCACGTCCTTCTGCGCGAACTTGAGATTGAGGGCGTCCAGCTCGGCAAAGCATGCCGCGTTGTCGGTGACCGCGCCGTCGATCGACAGGGACAGGGGGCTGGCGGGCACGTCGTGGCTGAAGTAGGCCGTGGCGCCCTGGCGGGTGGTGTAGCCCAGGTCGACCCACTGTTCGCCCCAGCGTTGGCGCAGCGTCAGGATGTACGGCCAGGCTGGCAGCGGCGTGTTGTCGCCACTGGAATTCAGTTGGAAGAAGTGGCCCCACGCGCCGTCGCCGACGCGACGGATCAGCGTGAAGTCGGTGGCGGCGTGCGGCTGCTCGGTCCAGACCCAGGCGGTGCGGCCTTGCGCGTCGGTGACGCCGTGCAGGATGCCGTCGTTGCTGGGGGTGTTCTGGATTGCGTCGTTCTTGCCGGTCAGGAACAGGCGGTACGGCGTGTTGGGGGCGAGCGCGATGGACCGTCTGTCGGGCAAGGCCAGCGTCAGGCTGCGGCCGTGCGTGCCCACGCCATATTGGGGCATACCGGCAGGCGGCGACGTCGAACGGACGACGGATTTTTCAGGCGCGGCGGTGTCGGCGGCGTGGACGCCCGGCGTCAGCAGCCACAGGGCGGCGGCGAACGCGAGCGCGGTAATCGGAGTGTGCTGCAAAGGCGTCATGGGGACTGCGTGGGGGCCGCGGGAAGGGTCGCGTGGCCGGATTGTGCACGACAACGCGTGCCGGGGCGAATCTGCTTGACGCTATCGACGCAGCTGCGCCTCGATGAACGCGCGGATCGCGCGCGTTTCGTCGTTGTCGGCGCCCACGTCGGCGTTGATCTGGGCGTGGTTGCGCGCAATGCTCACCAGTTCCGCCTGGCCGCCGTGCGCTTTCAGCAGATCGGCATAACGCTGCGATCGGCGGCAGGGATCGGGGCGTAGCGTCGAACACACGAACAGGGCGGGCGGCTGCGGGCCGCGTAGTTGCGCGGCCGGTGATGCCGCCGCCCATTGCGCGGGGTCGGCGCCAAAGGCCTCGTCATAGAAGGGGGCGTGCGGGCGGGGCATGACGTCCAGCAGGTCGAAGCCTGCTCCGTCCAGGACGACGCTGGCCAGCCAGGGACGCGCGCCCGTGCGTTGCCGCATGGCTTCGTCGGCGGCCAGCAGCGTCAGCAGGTGGCCGCCGGAGGAATGCCCCATGACGATGATCCGGTCCGGGTCGGCGCCCCAGGTTTGGGCGCGCTGGCCGATCCACGCCAATGCGCGGCCCAGGTCCTCGGCCTGCGCTTCAGGGCGAGCCTGCGGCAGCAATCGCGTGTTCACCGACACGATGACATAGCCTTGCGGCAACCAGTGGGTCAGCTTGTTCTGGACGACCTCGGGCGCGGCCTTGTCGCCGGTCTTCCACGACCCGCCATGGACGATGACAAGCACCGGGGCGCCGCCGGAGGCCGGAGTTCCGGGCAGATAGACGTCGGCGATCTGGGCGGCATCCGGCCCGTAGCGCTGGTCCATCAACGGGGCGGCCGATGCCGGCCCGAGCAGGGTGGCGGTCAGGAACAAGGCTGGCAGCAGGCGGGGCGCGAGCATGGACGTCCGGGGCAGGAAGATGGGGTGCCGCTCACTGTAGCCCGGGACGGGCGGCTGTGCCGCGGGCAGCGCCGGCGGGCGGCCTGTGGCATGCTGCGGCCGGTCCTCTTTCCCGCGCAACAACGTCCCTTCCGCAAATGCGAACTTTCCTGCTACGTCTGTGTGACCTGCTGCTGCTGGCTGCCGCCGCGGCGTCTTTCGGCGCCTGCCTGACCTCGATCCTGACGACCGACGCCTACGGCTGGGTGGTCCCCGACGCGCCATACCTGTACGGGCCCCGCGACTTCTACGCCGACGCCATCATGGCAGGGCTGGCCGGGTTGATCGGGCTGATGCTGGCCGAACGCTTCCAGGTGGTGCGCCGGCTGCGCGGCGGGCGGTTGGCGGCAACCCTGGCCGCCGCGCTCCTCGCGCTCTATCTGGCGCCGCCCGCGCCCCTGGTGTTCGGCAATACCTGGGCGCCGGGCGAGGCGACGCGGGAGCTGTTCCTGGCGCAGTGGCGCCTCGTGTTGCCCATCGCGCTGGCGGTGGTGGCGCTGCGGGGCGTGCTTTGGCGTCTGTGCGCGCCGCGAGCGGGCTAGGACAGCCAGCGTTCAGCCGGGTTGGCAACCCGGGAATATCGCGGAAATCGCCGTATTTGCGCTAGGATTACCGCGCAAATCCCCGCTGCAAATTTCCGCTCCCCTGGAGAACCCCTCGCATGACCTCCCTTGATTCGTTTGCCATCACCAAGAAGTGGCCCGCCGCGCATCCCGACCGCATCCAGCTGTATTCGCTGCCCACGCCCAATGGCGTGAAAGTGTCGATCCTGCTGGAAGAGCTGGGGCTGCCCTATGAGCCGCACCGCGTCAGTTTCGATACGCAGGACCAGTTCTCGCCCGAATTCCTGTCGCTCAGCCCGAACAATAAGATTCCCGCCATCCTGGATCCCAATGGCCCGGACGGCAAGCCGCTGGCGCTGTTCGAATCCGGCGCCATCCTGGTCTATCTGGCCAGCAAGACGGGCCAGTTCATTCCGGCCGATACGGCGGGGCGCTACGAGACGCTGCAGTGGGTCATGTTCCAGATGGGCGGCATCGGCCCCATGTTCGGTCAGTTGGGCTTCTTCCACCGGTTCGCCGGCAAGGACTACGAAGACAAGCGTCCGCGCGACCGCTACGTGGCCGAATCCAAGCGCCTCTTGGGCGTGCTGGACCAGCGCCTGGAAGGCCGCGACTGGGTCATGGGCGATGAATACACCATTGCCGACATCGCCATCCTGCCCTGGGTGCGCAACCTGGTCGGCTTCTACGATGCCGGCGACCTGGTCGGGTTCTCGCAGTTCAAGAACGTGGCCCGCGTGCTGGAAGCCTTCGTGGCGCGTCCGGCCGTGGTGAAGGGCCTGACGATTCCTGCTGCCTGACGGCAGGCGGATCGCTGCGGCCGCCTACTCCGGTGGCCGCGGCATGGCTCCTTTACGGGCCGCCTGACGCGGGTTTGCGAGAGATCAAACAAGCCCGCAGAAGTTATGCTTTTCGGTCATAAGCTTATTACTGAAAAGCGTAAGCTTCCTCCATAAGCTGGACAGGCCGTACGAACTCCCCGACGTGCACGCTGCCCAGCGGATACGGAGGGTAGTAATGAGGAAGTTCGGGATCAAGGCGGTGGCCGGCCTGCTGGTGGCCGCAGGCCTGGCAATCGGCGGTGCGCAGCTGCTGACCGCGAATCGCAAGGTGGACACGGCGGCATCGGTCGACATCCAGGACCGGCGGCTGATCGAGGCCGGCGCCTACATCGCGCGCACGGGCGATTGCGTGGCCTGTCACAGCGTGCCCGGCGGCAAGCCCTTCGCGGGCGGCCTGGCGATGCAGACGCCGGTCGGCACGATCTATTCGTCGAATATCACGCCCGACAAGCAGTCGGGCATCGGCAACTACGGTTACGCCGATTTCAAGAACGCGGTGCAGCTGGGCATTCGCAAGGACGGCACGCCCCTGTACCCGGCCATGCCGTATCCGTCATACGCCATCATGCCGGATGCGGATGTCCAGGCGCTGTATGCGTACTTCATGTCGCAAGTCGAGCCCGTCAGCCAGCCCAGCGCCGATTCCACCATCCCCTGGCCGCTGAACATGCGCTGGCCCATGGCTTGGTGGCAACTGCTGTTCGCCGGCAAGCGCGACTTCGCGGCACTGGCCGGCGCCGATGAAAAACTGGTGCGCGGCGCCTACCTGGTGGAAGGTCCCGGCCACTGCGGCGCCTGCCATACCCCGCGTGGCCTGGCCTATCAGGAAAAGGCGCTGTCGCTGGCGGACGGTGATGCCTTCCTGTCGGGCGCCGTCATCGACGGCTGGCGCGCCAAGAGCCTGCGCGGCGAAGCGCAAGGCCTGCAGTCCTGGAGCACCGAAGAGATCGTGATGTTCCTGAAGACGGGCCGCACCGACCGTGTCGCCGCGTTTGGCGCGATGGCCGATGTGGTCGAGCACAGCACGCGCTACTTCACGGACGTCGACCTGGCCAGCATCGCGGCCTATCTGAAGCAGTTGCCCCCGGTAGCGGGCAAGCTTGCGGCGTTCCCGCCCAAGACCGACAGCACCACCGCGGCCTTGCGCGACGGCCGTTACGATACGCGCGGGGCGGTCATCTACATGGAGCAATGCGTGGTCTGCCATCGGGCGGACGGGCAGGGCATGCCGCGCATTTTCCCCGCGCTGGCGGGCAATTCGGCGGTGTACGCGCAGAACCCGCAGTCCATCATCCAGATCACGCTCGAAGGCGGCAAGATGCCGGCCAACGACACGGACGCGATGGCGTTCGCGATGCCCGGCTTCAAGCACTTGAGCAATCAGGACGTCACCGACGTCATCAATTTCATCCGCACGGCATGGACGAACCAGGCGCCGCCGATCGCCGACGACGATGTCGCGCATATCCGCGATTTCCTGGCCAGCAAAAATCCCAACATCGTCGCCGGAGGCAAGCATGAGTAAGCACACCCGAATCGCCACGCTGTTGGCGCTTGCCGTCGCCGCCGGCGGTTGGATGGCCGCAAGCGCCGCGCCCGATACGCCGGCGCCGGGCGCGCAGGCCGGCGCCCGCAACACCTATGCGGTGATCGCCAAGGATGGCAAACGCCTGCCCGACTACACGATTCCGTCGGACACGCAGATCGCCGGCGAACCCAACGCGGACCAGATCAACTACGGCAAGCGCCTCTTGAACGAAACCCGCCGCCTGCTGCCGCAGAACACGGGGGCCAGCATGAACTGCAACAGTTGCCACGTGCAGGAAGGCAAGAAGCCGATGGGCGCGCCCTACATCAACACGGTCAATTCCTTCCCGCAGTTCAACCCGCGCGCGAACCGCGTGGTGTCGCTGGAAGACCGCATCAACGGCTGCTTCATGCGGTCGATGAACGGCAAGCCGCTAGAGAAGGATTCTGCCGAAATGAAGGCGATGATTGCCTACATGAAGTGGCTGGCCCAGGACGTGCCGCATGGCGCAAAGGTGCAGATCGAAAACGCCTGGCCGATCGATACCAAGCTCGTGCCTGATCCGGTGCGGGGCAAAGGCCTGTATGCGGCGCAGTGCGCGGCCTGCCACGGCGCAAACGGCGAAGGCAAGAAGGATCGCGCCGGCGACATCGTGTTCCCGCCGTTGTGGGGCGACGAATCGTTCAACATCGGGGCCGGCCTGGCGCGCACCTACAAGGCTGCGGCATTCATCCGCAACAGCATGCCGATGGGCGTGAATACGCACGGCAACTGGGGCGAGGGCGACGTGCTGTCCGACCAGGACGCCGTGGACGTGGCCGAATACTTCACCCATATGCCGCGTCCGGACTTCGCCGGCAAGGAGAAGGATTTCCCCAACGGCAAGAAACCGAAGGACTCGCGCTACTGAGCTTCTACAATCGGCCCTGTCATTCTTCCAGGAACCCGGGGCCGCCATGGAACTCCGCCAGTTGCGTTACTTCGTCCGTGTCGTCGAGGCGGGCAGCATCGGCCGGGCGGCCATGTCCCTGGGCATGGTCACCTCGGCCCTCAGCCAGCAGATCAGCCGGCTGGAAGGCGAACTCTCGACCCGCCTGCTGCAGCGCAGCGCCAGCGGCGTCGTGCCGACGGACGCCGGGCTGGCGTTCTTCCGCCAGGCCCAGCTGGCCCTGCGCCACGCCGACGATGCCGTGACGGCCGCCCAGCAGGCGCGGTTGGCCGGGCACGTCAGCGTCGGCTTGCCGTCCACCACGGCGGCCATTCTGGGCGCCCCGTTCCTGCAAGCCATGAACGAGCGCTATCCCGACATCCGCCTGCATCTGGTCGAGGCGCTGTCGGGCCACCTTGCCGACATGCTCAATGGCCGCCTGCTGGATCTGGCCATCGTGTTCCACGCCGAGTCCGCGCGGCGCTGGAGCATCATGCCGCTGCTGGACGAACCGCTGTACCTGTGCGCCCGGCGCGACATGCCGGGCGTGCCCGATGGCGACACGACGCGGCTGGACGCCATTGCGCATCTGCCGCTGGTGCTGCCCAGCGGCCGCCACGGCTTGCGCGCGCTGGTCAACAACGCGTTCCAGCAAATGGGGCAGACGCCGCGCGTGGTGGCTGAAGTCGACGGCCTGTCGTTGTTGATGGACGTGGTGCAGCTGGGCAACGCCGCCACCATCCAGCCCAGTTCGGCCACGGCACGCATCGCGCCCGGCCAACTGCACATGGCGCGCCTCGACGACGCGCACCTGTTCCGCCCCAATCTGCTGGCCAGCCTGTCCGACGATGAGCTCTCGCCTGCCGGCTTGGCCGCCCGCCTGGTGCTGGCCGACGTGTCGCGCACGCTGGCGCGCGACGGCAAATGGGCGGTGGTGGCCCTTCACGAATCGTGAACACCCGTTGACGCCCGCCTGATATCGCAACCGCCACTCGCTGGGTACAGTCGGTCCCTTGATTCGGGGACGATGGCATGGTGGACGTCTTGGTGGTGGGAGGGGGAAATGCGGCGCTGTGCGCGGCCCTGATGGCGCGCGAGGCCGGCGCAAGCGTGATGCTGCTGGAGGCGGCGCCGCGCGAATGGCGTGGCGGCAATTCGCAGCACACGCGCAACCTGCGCTGCATGCACGATGCGCCGCAGGACGTGCTGACCGACGCTTATCCCGAAGAGGAATACTGGCAGGACCTGCTGAAGGTCACCGGCGGGCTGACCAATGAGCATCTGGCGCGTCTGGTCATCCGCGAATCGGCGACTTGCCGCGACTGGATGCGCCGCCATGGCGTGAACTTCCAGCCGCCGCTGTCGGGCGCGTTGCATGTGGCGCGCACCAACGCTTTCTTCATGGGCGGCGGCAAGGCGCTGGTGAACGCCTATTACCGCAGCGCCGAGGCGCTGGGCGTGCAGATCCGCTACAACGCCCCGGTCGACGCGCTGGAGCTTGAAGACGGCCGTTTCAAGGCGGCGCGCATCGGCGACGAACGCATCGAGGCGCGCGCCTGTGTGCTGGCCGCGGGCGGCTTCGAGTCCAACCGGCAATGGCTGCGCGAAGCATGGGGCCAGAACGAGCGCGGTGAATGGCCGGCAGACAATTTCCTGATCCGTGGCACGCGCTTCAACATGGGTGTGCTGTTGAAATTCATGCTGGACGCGGGCGCCGATAGTATCGGCGACCCGTCCCAATCGCATTGCGTGGCAATCGATGCGCGCGCGCCGCTGTACGACGGCGGCATCTGTACCCGCATCGATTGCGTATCGCTGGGCGTGGTGGTCAACCGCGACGCCGTGCGCTTCTACGACGAAGGCGAGGACTTCTGGCCCAAGCGCTACGCCATCTGGGGGCGCCTGACCGCCATGCAGCCCGGTCAGATCGCCTATTCCATCATCGATGCCAAGGCCATCGGCCGTTTCATGCCGCCGGTGTTTCCGGGGGTGCAGGCCGATACCCTGCCCGAACTGGCCGAAAAGCTGGGCCTGGACCCGGCCACGTTCGCGCGGACCCTGGCAGATTACAACGCGTCCTGCCGGGTCGGCACGTTCGACCACACCGCGCTGGACGATTGCCATACCGAGGGCGTCACGCCCGCCAAGACGCACTGGGCGCGGCCCATCGACACCGCGCCGTTCTACGGTTACGCGCTGCGCCCGGGCATCACGTTTACCTACCTGGGCCTGAAAGTGGATGACACCGCCGCGGTCCGGTTCAACGACGTGCCCAGCGACAACCTGTTCGTGGCCGGCGAAATGATGGCCGGCAACGTGCTGGGCAAGGGCTACACGGCCGGGGTGGGCATGTCCATCGGCACGGCGTTCGGCCGCATTGCCGGCACCCGGGCCGCCGCGGCCGCGCGCGCCCAGACCCTTGCGAAGAGCACCCCATGAAGCAGCTTGAAGCCCTGGCCCGCGAGGCGCAGTCTTTCTCCACACCGCATGCCGAGGCCGCGTCCGCCATGACCGAGCAGCCGGTACGCTGGCTGGGCAAGCAGGCAAAGCCCCAACCGGACCTGCTGACCGACGACGAAACCGAAGTCGCCCGCGTCATGCAGATCTGCAACGCCTGCCGCTATTGCGAAGGCTTCTGTGCCGTGTTCCCGGCCATGACCCGCCGCCTGGAATTCGGCAAGGCCGACCTGAACTACCTGGCCAACCTGTGCCACAACTGCGGCGCCTGTCTGCACGCCTGCCAGTACGCGCCGCCGCATGAATTCGCGGTGAACGTGCCGCAGGCCATGGCCCGCGTCCGGGTGCAGACCTATACCGACTATGCCTGGCCCGCCGCCCTGGGCGCGCTGTACAAGCGCAACGGCCTGGCCTTGTCCTTGGCCACGGCAGGTGGCCTGGCGCTGTTCCTGGTGCTGGCGGTGCTGATGGCGGGTGGCCTGTTCCACGCGCCGATGGCGGGTAACTTCTACGCCGTGTTCCCGCACAACACGCTGGCGCTGATGTTTGGCGTGGTGTTTGGTTTTTCGATGCTGGCGCTGGGCGTAGGGGTCACACGTTTCTGGCGCGACGTCAGTCCGGGGGCGGCGTCCGGCGCCGCGGTGGCGGAAGCGGCGCACGACGCGCTGCGCCTGCGCTATCTGGACGGCGGGCACGGCAAAGGCTGCAACAACGCGGATGACGCCTTCACCCTGTGGCGCCGACGCTTCCACCACTTCACGTTCTACGGCTTCATGCTGTGTTTCGCGGCCACCTGCGTGGCGACGCTCTACCACTACCTGTTGGGCCAGCAGGCGCCATATCCGTTCTGGAGCGCGCCGGTGCTGTTGGGCACGGCGGGCGGCATCGGCCTTCTGATCGGGCCGGCGGGCCTGCTGTGGCTGAACGTCAAGCGGCACCCGCAACAAGGCGACGCGGCGCAAAAGCCGATGGACCGCGGCTTCATCCTGCTGCTGTTCCTGACCAGCGCCACGGGCCTGGCATTGCTGGCCGGACGCGACGGCAGTGCGATGGCCTTGCTGCTGGCGATACACCTGGGGGTGGTGATGGCGCTGTTCCTGACGCTGCCCTACGGCAAGTTCGCGCACGGCATCTACCGGTCTGCGGCGCTGCTCAAGTGGTCCATTGAAAAGCGCCAGCCCAACAAGCTGCAACTGGGGTCCGATTGACCGGACCCGTCCCGCGCGGGCATGACGGCGTCCTTTGAAGGCGCCGCATTCAACAACAACCCAGGAGACTTCCATGTTCCGTACCCGACTGCTGGCGCGCGTTGCGCTGGCCGCCTGTCTGTCGCCGGCATTGCCGGCGGCGCACGCGCAATCCTTCCCCACCAAGCCCATCACGCTCGTGGTGCCGCATTCAGCTGGCGGCACGTCCGACATCCTGGCAAGAACGGTCGCGGCTGAAGCCGCCAAGACGCTGGGCCAGACCATCGTCATCGACAACAAGGGCGGGGCCAACGGCACCATCGCCGCCAAGCAGGTGGCGTCCTCCGCGCCGGACGGCTACACGCTGCTGCTGGCCACCGCCAGCACGCACGGCATCAATCCTTCGCTGTACTCGCGCATTTCTTACGATGCGGTGAAGGACTTCAAGCCCGTCACGCTGTTGGCGACCGTGCCGAACGTGCTGGTCATCGGCCCCAATGTCAAAGCCGCCAATGTGCAGGAACTGATCGCGTACATCCGTTCGCAGGGCGACAAGACCAACATGGGATCGGCGGGCGCCGGCACACCGGGCCATCTGGCCGGCGAGATGTTCAAGAGCGCGGCCAAGCTGCAGTTCACGCACGTGCCGTACAAGGGCGGCAGCCCGGCCATCACCGATCTGATCGGCGGCCAGATCGATTTCATGTTCACCACCATTCCCGGCGTGTTGCCGCACGTGAAGGCGGGCACCTTGCGCGCGTTGGCCGTGACCTCGCCCCAGCGGTCGCCGGCCATGCCCGACGTGCCGACCATGGCCGAGTCCGGTTTGCCCGGCTTCCAGGCGGTATCTTGGCACGGCATCGTGGCGCCCGCGGGCACGCCGGACGCGGTGGTCGCCACGCTGAATGCGGCGCTGGGCGGCGCCTTGGCCGCGCCGGCCGTCAAGCAACGCCTGATGGAAGAGGGCGCGCAGGCATCCAGCGTGCACACGGCGGCATTCGGCACGTTCATCCAGTCGGAAATCGCGACGTGGGCGCAAGCCGTCAAGGACTCGGGCGCGACGGCGAACTGAGGACAGGCGGGCTTGCATGCGGCCCACCTCGGGCCGTGACTGCTGCATGCTAGGATTCCCGGCATGCTGACGACCTTGCTGTTTTCACTGCTGGCGGCCGCCCCGGGCGGCGGCACCACGTTCGACCTGCCCTGCCACTACGCCCAGAAAGATGCCGGCGGAATGATCGAATCCGCCGAGCATTGCGCCCGCGTGGAGGGCGATGGACTGGTGTTCCAGCCCGACATCCTGCGCGTGATGGATTTCAACGACGATGGCTTGTCGCCGGTGTTCGCACACCGTTCCTGGCACTGGGTACGGCCGGACGGCAAGTCGGTGCCGGTGCTGACCTACGACAACTTCGCCGACGACTTCGAAGCCGGCCTCACGCGCGGGCCGTGGTCCGGCGGCATGGCCTACTACGACACCGATCTGAACCGCGTGCTGACCACGCCGTTTGAATGGGTCGACCGCTACAGCGGCGGCCTGGCCGTGGTGTGCGAAGGCTGCCGCAAGACGTTCACGCCGGACGGCGAACACAGCTTCATGTCGGGCGGCGAGTGGGGCGCGATCGACCGTCAGGGCCGGCTTGTCCTGCCGCTGCGGCCGGACGCGGCGTCCCTGCTGCGCGAGGTCGAGGCGGCGCGCACTGCCGCCCCGTCCACGGCACGATAAACCGGGCCTAGAATTTGTACCGCAACTGCGCCAGCATGTTGCGAGGGGCGCCGTAGTAGACAGAGTTGTAGGTGCCGATGCCAGAGTAATAGGTCTTGTCCAGCACGTTGTTCACGTTCACCGTCAGCCGAAGATCCTTATTGAAATCGTAGGCGGCCATCAACCCCAGGACGCCATAGCCGTCCTGGATGAAGCGGCGGCTGGCGCCGTTTACGGTCTGCGCAAAATAAGTCCCGCTTTGCCAGTGCACGTTGCCGCCCACCGTCAGCCGGTGCCAATCCCCTGGCATGCGGTAGGTTGTGGCAAGTTTGAACATCTGTTCGGGTTGCGTGGTGCTGACACGTTCACCGGCACGGTCTCGCGACCGGCTGTAGGTGTAGCCGGCATGGAGCTGCCAGCCAGGCAGCAGCTCTCCTGAAACTTCCAGCTCGATGCCGCGCGTGGTCACCCCGGGCACCGCCACGTAGGCCACGCTGCCGTTAGGAAGCGTGGCACCGCTGGGATCCAGCTCCGCCACGTTTTCCTGCTTGAGCTGGAAGAGGGCGATGCTGGTATTCAGCTTGCCATCCCAATACTCGCCTTTGGCCCCCACTTCCATGCTCTTTCCGGTCAACGGATCCAGCTGTCGATTGCTCGCATCGAAATTGAAGGCTTGCGGCTTGAAGACATCTGTGTAGCTGGCGTAGACCGTGTGATGGGCATCCACGTCGAACGTCACCCCCGCATAGGGAATGAACTTGTCGTCCACCGTCGTGCCGTAGCCGGCGCGCGATCCGCTGCTGAACGCGGATTTCTGCTCCCAGCTGTAGTCGGTCAACCGTCCGCCCAGGATCACCGCGAAGCTGTCCGTGGGCCGGAGCACCGTCGCGCCGTAGAGGATCTTCTGCGACGCCTCGACGTCAAAGTCCAGCAAGTGCTTGTAGACGGTGGGTTTGAAGCTGTTGTTGTCCCAATTGAAGGCGTCGGGGATTCGCAGGTCGCTTAGCCCGTCGTCGCGCGCCGATGTCGAATGGGTGCGCGCGGCGTTGTAACCGAAGACCAGATCGTGCCGTCTGCCCAGCAACGAGAACATGCCGGATGCCTGCACGTCGATGCTGTTCTCGCGCGAGTCCGTGTCGAACAGGCTGGCCTGGCCCAAGCTGTGGCTGATGCTGTGCGTGTCGACGTCGATGAACGAACTGCCCATGCCGGCCATGAGTTCGCGCGACTGATAGCCCCGATGCCCCGCAGCGACCTTCAATTGCCAGTCGTTCTCGAACGTATGGGTGATGTCGGCGAAATAGCGCGTGGTTTCATGCGTGCGCCACGTCCACTTGTCGGCCGGGTTCGTCGAACGCGGAAAGCTGGCCTGGGTGCCGTCCGTGTAGAACGCGGGCAGATGGATGTTGGACGACGCGTTGTTCTTGTTCTTTTGATATTCGATGCCCAGCGATGCCGTGGTGCGCGGCGTGATGTCGGCTTCCAGGATGCCGTACAGCACGTCTTCGCGCGTCTTCGTGTAGTCGATGAAACTGTTGGCGTCGTTGACCGCCGCGACCATGCGGCCTCGGATCCGGCCGTTCTCGGCAAGCGGGCCGCTCAGGTCGAGTTCGCCGCGATACTGGTCCCACGACCCCGCGCCGGCGGTGACGCTGCCTTGGAATTCCCGGGTGGGCCGCTTGCGGATCAGGTTGATGACGCCGGACGGATACCCCGCGCCGTTGACCAGGCCCGTTGCGCCTTTCAGGATCTCGACCCGGTCATAGATGACCGAACTGGTGATGCTGTAGTTGTCGCGCACGTTGCCGCCGTCGCTGGACAGGCTGGGCAGGCCGTCGAACTGGAAGTTCTGCAACTGGAAGCCGCGCGAATAGAAGCTGTAGCCTTCCGAATTTCCGCGTGCGACCACGATGCCTGGCGCTTGCTCCAGCGCGCCGGCCACCGTGGTGATGCCTTGGTCGTCCATCTGTTGACGCGTGATGACCGTCACGGACTGCGGCGTTTCTCGCAGCGACAGCCGCAAGCGCGTGGCGGAAGCGGACTCGGGCACGGTGTAGGAGCCCGTGCCTTCGCTGGCTGGAATCACGGTGGAGCCGGTGACCAGCACTGGCTCCAACGACGTGACCGCGCCCGCTGGCGGCAACGGTCGCACCGTCAGCGCGCCGGCCCGCGTCACGACCAGTTCCAGCCCCGTGCCGGCCAGGGCCTGCCGCGCCGCCGCTTCGGCGTCCAGCGCGCCGCGTACCGGCGCGGCTTGCTTGCCCGAGACCAGTTCGGCGCTGGCCGAGATGGTGCGGCCGCTTTGCAGCGATATCCGGCTCAGGGTGTCGTGTAGCGGTGCGGCGGGAAGGTCGAAAGCCAGGACGGCTTGCTGTGCGGCAGCGGGCAAGTCCTGGGCATGTGCGGGCTGCATCAGCAGGCTGGCGCCGAGGGCGCCTGCGACAAGCGCGGCGCCACGGGTCAAGGGGAAATTCATGGTTGAGGAGGTCCGGCAGAAAGAGGATTTCGGTTGCGTCATCAGTCATGACGGATCCCTGCCTGCAATCCCCTCATTACCGGGAAAAAATGTTTCGCCGCCGCTTCAGGCCACGTCCACCACCGTCAACCAGGGCCCGTAGCGTTGCACGCGGATCGGCAGCGTCTCGGCCATCGCCTGCAAGGTCCGGCGCGGGTCGTCCAGTGGGAAGACGCCGAAAACCCGCAGCGCGGCGGCTTGGGACGACAGGCGGATCAGGCCGGGCTGGTAGGCGCGCAGTTGCGTGATGACCTCGTCCAGGCGGGCGTCGCGCACGCTCAGGATCCCGTTGCGCCAACTTGCGTCGGCCGCGTCGTCGCGTGCCCAGGCATGGTCCATGTCGAACGCCGCCGAACTGGCGGGGGGCACCGCCAGCGTCCGGCCATGCGCGGTACGCAACGTCAGCGCGTTCTCGATGGCGCTGGCGACCGCATAGGCGTCGAATTGGTTGACGGCCAGGCGCGACGGGCCTGCCGCCACATCGCCATAGCGGGTCCGTACGATAAACGGCCTGAGGTCGGGCTTTGTCTCGGCATACAAGCCGCCCTGACGCAGCACGATGGTGCGCTGCGTGTCGTCAAACCTGACGTCGGCGGCGGAACGGGCGTTCAGGGTCAGCAGGCTGCCATCTTCCAGCGTATAGGTATGGCGTTCGCCCATGCGGGTGGAGTAGGTGGCGGAAAGGCCCGCCAGCGGAACATAGCGGTCGGTGACCAGCGCGCCAATGCCGACCCCACCCATCAACATGGCCAGCTTCAGCACGCGTCTGCGGTCCAGGCCGCTGGTCTGCAGCAGGGCGGCGCGGGCGGCGCGCGCGGGGCCAGGCGCATCCGCCGAGGCGCCACGCAAGCGCGACAGCGGCTGGCGCATCAGGCCATCGACGTCGGCCCACGCGCGTGCGTGTTCGGGATGGCTGGCCAGCCAGTGTTCAAAACGCTGGCGGTCTTGATCGGACGCCTGTCCCGAGGTCAACAGCACGATCCAGTCGACCGCCCGTTCCATCAACACGTCGTCGGCGGAGGGCGCACTCATGCGGCGCCGGATCCGCGGCGCGCGGCCAGGCAGTGCAGGTAGGCGCGCTTCACATGCCGTTCCACCGTCGCGAGCGACAGGCCCAGGGCCTGGGCGATGGCGGGGTGCGTCAAGCCGTCCAGCCGATTCAGCAGGAAGGCGTGCTTGACCGGCACGGGCAGGCCGTCCAGCAAGCTGTCTATTTCCATGACGGCTTGCTTCAGCATGGCCAGGGTCTCGGGCGAGGCGGCGACGGGTTCTTGTTCGTGCGCCAACGCTTGCAGGTAGCGCGCTTCAACATCGCGGGCGCGCCATAGATCGATTGTCAGGCGTCGCGCCAGCGTCAGCAGGTAGGCGCGGGGCTCGGCGATGGGCGTGGCGGCGGGCGACGTCAGCACCCGGCAGAACGTGTCTTGCGTCAGGTCGGCGGCGTCGGCGCGGTTGTTCACGCGCCGGTTCAACCAGCCCAGCAGCCAATCGTGGTGTTCCGCGTAAAGCCGTTGGACGTTCTGGTACGCGGGGGAGTCCATGGACGGGCGAGGAAATGGGTGTTGATGGGAATAACACTCATTTATAACTTGGAACGCCCTTCTAGACAATCGCGGCTATCCGCTCGCCAACAGTTTGCCCAGCGTCGCCATCCCCTGTTCCAGGTCCACGCTCCATGGGTGGCCGTGGTTCAGCCGCAGGAAATTCCCGAACGCGCCCGACGACGAGAACAGGGGGCCCGGCGCGATGCTGATGCCATGGTCCAGCGCGGCGCGGTGCACTTTCAGCGTGTCGATATGCGCGGGCAGTTCCACCCACACGAAGTAGCCGCCCGACGGCCGGGTCGCGCGCGTGCCTTTGGGAAAATAGCGGGCCACGGCTTGCAGCAGTTCGCCCTGCTGCAACGCCAGCGCCTGCCGGAATTGGCGCAGGTGGCGGTCGAAGCCGCCTTTTTCCAGGTAGGCCGCGATGGCGGCTTGCGTGGGGGCGGCGGTGGCCAGGCTGGTGGTCAGCTTATTGCGCATGATCTTGCGCGTGTAGCGCCCGGCCGCTACCCAGCCCACGCGATAGCCTGGCGCCAGCGTCTTCGAAAAAGACGAGCAGTGCATCACGATGCCTTCCTTGTCGAACGCTTTGGCCGGGCGTGGCCGCGTTTCGCCGAAGTAGAGTTCGCCGTAGACGTCGTCTTCGATCAGCGCCACGCCATGCTTGGTCAACAGCTTGACCAGCGCTTCCTTCTTGCTGTCGGGCATCAGGCTGCCCAACGGATTCTGGAAAGTCGTCATCAGCCAGCAGGCGCGCGGGCGGTGCTGCAGGATGGCCTGCTCCAGTGCCTGCAGGTCGATGCCTTCGCGCGGATGCGTGGCGACTTCGATGGCGTGCAGTTGATTGCGTTCCAGCGATTGCAGCGCGGCGTAGAACGTGGGGGATTCCACGATCACCGCGTCGCCCGGGTTCGTGACCGCTGCCAGGCTCAGGTTCAGCGCGTCGAGCGCGCCGTTGGTGATGATGATGTCGTCCACCGGCACGGACACGCCGTCGGCCAGGTAGCGCAGCGCGATGGCGCGGCGCAGCGCGGGGTCGCCGGGGCTGAGGTCGTCGATCGAGCCCCACGGATCCAGCCGCTGCACGGTGGACGCCATGAACTTGGCCAACCGTCCGTAGGGCAGCAGCGACGGGCTGGGGAAGGCCGAGCCGAAGGGGATCATGTCGCGGCGCAAGGTGGCGTTCAGCACCTGCAGCACGTTGTCGCTGACGTCCACGGGGTGGCGCCCCGCGCTGGCGGCCGACAGCGCGTCGGGTTCGGGCAGGGCGCCATGCGGGTCGCGCAGCACGTAATAGCCCGAGCGGTCGCGCGCGCGGATCAGCCCGCGCGCTTCCAGCAGGTAATAGGCCTTGAACACCGTAGACGGGCTGACCCCGCGGCTGGTGCTGGTCTGCCGCACCGAGGGCAAGCGGTCGCCCACTTGCAGCAGGCCCGATCGGAT